>JAGIAF010000017.1 GCA_017745015.1 Bdellovibrio sp.
GAGTCGACCATGCCATAGTACCCACCCTCTTTCAAAACCCGAAAGCCCTCTTGAATCACGGCTTTGCGGATCTCGGGAGGCAATTCATGAAAAAGAAAACAAGAATAAACCAGGTCAAACTGCCCGTCACGGAACGGCAAAGCCTCCCCGGCTCCTTGAACGTAATCAATGCGGTGGAACTTCTTCAGATTCTCTTGGGCCTTTTTGAGGTAAGGCTCGCTTAAATCTAAGGCAGTTATGCGCGCCCTCGGGAAGGCGAGCTTCATAAATTTAGTCAATCGCCCCGTTCCCGCGCCCACTTCTAAGAAATGCAAACCTTCCCCATCAGTTGGGAATACGTCTTTCACTAAAGGTAAAATCAGACGCCTCATGGCATCAGCAGCTCCGGAGAATAAGATCTCCACTTGATGCTCATAAAGCTCGGCAGATTTTTCAGTTAGATAGCCGCCACTTTGGAAATGATAATTGCGTTGATAGTATGCGGGAGTGTCAGGCAGATATTCCCGAGCTTCTTGATTGAACTCATGGGCTCTCTTCGCGTGGCGACGACGAGAGATAAAGAAACCATCCACCAGAATTTTAGGATAACGAAGAGCGTGTTTTAAAATCGCTTCAGGCTCCAAAACCTCAATGGGATAAACGCCAGCGGCGATATTTTCGCTGTCTTTGCGCAAGAGTTTTAACAACTCTTCATAGGATTTTTTAATGTGTTTGGAATCTGCTTTCACCAGTTCGGGACGAAGTCCGGTGACCAGCATTTCAAAGACTGGCAGGCTCAACTGCTGCATCGTAAAATGAACAGAGCGAGCCAGCGAATAGCCAAGAGCGAGCTTATTTTGAAACGGAAACTTTGCCTTCATTGGTCACCTTCTTTTGTTGTGCCCAATGTCTTAATGTTAAACCAACTAGAACCAGGCCAGCAAGAATCACTAGGCCAACCATGGTAAACCACATCGCTACGATCATAGAGAAACCTCAGATTTTTTAACAGAGTCGCGAACATCATTCACGATGTGAGAAGCCAAAACAAGACCGAAGGCACCTGTAATAAAACTTGCAGAGCCATAAATCATATTGCGGTTGTCACAACCATGGAAGTCGTTCGTCTTAGGGCAAACGCACTTAAAGCCCATGCCTTTATCGTACTTCAACTCTTCTGGCATCATCACGGGCTCATCAGAGAAGACACAGGGGATACCGAAGTTCTTCTCTGGGAAATCATACTTTTGACGAAGAATTTTTCTTAACTGATGCGCCAAGGGGCACGTATGCGTGTCAGCCAAATCCGCTTTTTTAATTCTTAGTGGATCAAGCTTCGCCGCAGAACCAGCTGAAGTGATAACTTTGATATTTTCTTTGATACATGTTGCAAGCAAATGCGCTTTTGCCGTCAAGTTGTCGATACAATCGATCAAGTAATCAGGCTTATCGGCAAGCATGCGTTCTGAATTATCTGCATTGTAAAATTCAGAGATCACGGTCACTTTCATTTGCGGATTGATTTTACGAAGACGCTCACCCATGACTTCGGCTTTCTTTTTGCCGACCATGCCTTGAACTGCATGCAACTGACGATTGGTGTTGGTGATGCAGACTTCATCGAAATCGATGATCGTCAAATGCCCTACGCCTGAGCGAGCCAAAGACTCAGCCGCCCAGGAGCCCACGCCACCGATACCTACGATCATCACATGAGATTCCATCAAGGCGCGCATACCAGCATCACCAACCAGGCGACCCATGCGATCGAAACGACGATGCAACACGTATTCAGTTTCAGGAGGTTGCTCCAAATGAACGGGGGGCGTTGCTGGTTGCGGGTCGAGTACTGTTGTTTCTTCTGTCTTCACGAAAACTCCTGGCGGTCCCGGGCTTAATGTCGACCGTCGAACTCTCCCTTCACGATATGATCCGTGGAGCCAAAAAGACGGTGGAAATTCCCCGTAGTGATATCTAAAATTTCCAAAGGATCAAGGGATTTTAGCTTCCCTATAGTCTTTGCTACTTCCCAGATGCTTTCTGGCGGGTTTAGACGTCCTTTGTAGGCCGGAGGGCCTTGATCAGGGCTGTCACTTTCGATCAATAAAAACTCTAACGGAATCTCACGCACTGCTTGATGGAGCTTCTGATTGTCTTCGCGACACACAGGTCCACCCACCGAGAGATAAAGTCCCCTGCGGAGGAAATCCTGCGCTTTAGCCACGCTTCCATTGAAGGAGTGTACCATGCCTTTTTGCGGTGGAAGTCCAAACAGGTCCATGATCGTGAGACTTTGTTCGTGAGCTTGCACAATGTGCAGCACCACGGGACGACTCGCGATATGGGAGAGTTCCAGTTGCTCTTCGAAGGCCGTGATCTGACGATCTTGAGAGTCCTTCATAATGTGAGGTCGAAAATCCAAACCAACCTCACCTAGGCCCATGGCTTCTGGGAGATCCCGCGCAAGCAAGTTAAGGGCTTCTTCTAATTCATCGTCCGTATGCTCAGCGACCCAATAGGGATGAACACCATAACAAAGACCGATGTGATGAGGGAATTGCGCGCGCAATTGGCGTTGGCGCTCCCAATCTTCGGGACCGACTCCGCCTTGCATAAAGAAGTGAACTCCACGTTGACGAGCGGCCTCGATGATCTCTGCCTGCTGGCCCTCCCAACGCTGATCTGCAAGATGTCCGTGAGCATCCACCCACCTACCAAACGCGACCATACACCCTCCTCTGGTCCAGTTCAGACTGTCACACTTTCAGGACTCGAACAAGGCCCGACTTAAACCGATATATAAGCATCGAAGGAGTGTGTATGAAGCACAAGAGTTTACGTTTGGGTTTTGATGTTTCCATGGACAAGGGTGCGACCCTGAAGCCGCTCAAGGTTCAATTCTGGAGCCAAGAATCGAATTTCAAAAAGTTCGCACCGACGGCGCCGTTTAAATACATGAGCGATGCCTTGGTAGGTTTGTCTCTTGTCAAATTGAACAGCTATATCAAATCCCCTCTTGCAACACCTCATTTGGATTACTCCTTCGCTGTTGAAGCCTGGAAGGCATTGGATCCACACGTAGAGCTTTATGAACGCTCGCAAAAACGTGTTCGTTCTTTGCAGTCCCACCTTGCGGTGGTCGATCCAAAACTGTGCGCGCAATTTGAAGATCACTTCAATGAGTCCTTCGAATCTGCGATGACTCCGTGGGGCGTTGATTTGACGGCATTGGGACCTTTGCTTGAGACTTTCTCTTGGTTTGAAAACAAGATGGAAGCTCCTTTGCTTTACAACTTCGGTTTGAATTTCTCAAAACCCTTCGTAGAGAAATTGCACACCCTTTACTCTTTCTTGTACAACCTTCGCAGCCTGGTTGCTGTAGACCACAATGCGCATATCGAAGACGCTTCTCACGAAGGCGTTAAGGTAGATGCGATCACTGATTACTTGCCTCGCGCAGAGTACGTCGTGAACGATGCTCTTCTTTATTATAACTTCAAGAAATTCTCTGAGCCGTTCTCGGGCCCACGCACGCCAGATCCACGCGTGGAAAAATTGTTCGCAGCACCAATGGAAAAATCTTTCCAAAAGTACTCTTACAATGCGGTTCAATTGGTTAACAATCTTCCAAAACCATTCATGAGCTCATTGAACCCCGTAGAGCTTGAAGAAGCCTTCTACTTGGTACAAATTGATTGGTTGTTAGGTTCCCCTGCTGCTTTGCTATTCAAAATTCGTGAAGAGATCTTTGCCTTGCAAAACGGTTACGAAAAAATCTTCTGGAAAGATGTTGAACCGAAGCACCACTCAAAACCAGTAGCTTTGCACTTGAGCTGTGAAGTGACTGAGAAGATGGTTCACGGAACTAAAGCTGCCTAGGCGGCGATAGCCTACTAAAAACAAAAAAAAGCCTGAACTCAGTTCAGGCTTTTTCGTTTTTACACGTCAGATAACTACGCGGTTTTTTTATTCATCATTTTTTCGCGAATCTTCTTAAATAAGAAGTAAATCAACAAAAGACCAATGATCGCGAAAACCACCAATTTGAATTGGCGAAGCTTCATCAAGATAGGCTCGCCATAATGAGCTAACAAATAGATCTGAGTCGGAACAGAGATCAGCGCCGCAAGACCATCTATCAACAAGAACTTCCATACTGGGAAATGCAACATGCCGCAAGCCAAGTGACCTGGGAAGCGGATGCCTGGTGTGAATCGGAAGATACCACACGCATAAGTGCCATATTTATGAGTCCACTCCTCTACACGTTTCATCAAGTGAGGCGGGAACATTTTATGAACTCGGGGATGATAGAGAAGCTTCCGTCCAAATATCCGCCCGATCGTATATATCAGGAAGTCAGATAAGAAGACCGCTAAGAATGCGATGATAGCAGCCGTGTGCACGTTCACGACAGGAGCACCCGCATACGGTGGCGGAAAATGTTGAGGATTGGCCCCCATGAAGGCCAAGATACCAACGCTAATAAGAGTCACTTCTTCAGGCAATGGAAGACCCACTGCTGAAAGCAACATCATACCTACGAGAGCGATGTACACAGTTCCTGGTTGATAGGCGAACTGAGACATCCACTGAAAGATCGGCTCGTTAGCAAATTCCAATACCAAATTCTCCTAGGTCCCTAATATGCGAGACTTTGTCCCACTTGAATACCAATGTCACACCATGCTATGAGTAGTTTCCTACACAAGGATTAGTATGCAGAGCGCAAGAGGATTTGAATACGGCGTAAAACACATAATCAGCCCCATGTCGGGGCTGGTTCGTGATGTTTTATTGAGCATTTCCGATCTTGATTCTCAACAAATCGATTTTCTGCTTAATCTTGGGGCGATTTATCTCAACCATCGTCGCCTTACAGAAAATTCCTCGGTTTCAAATGGCGACTACTTGCGAGTCCATACTAAACCTCGCCGCTTTCCCAAAGGTGACATTAACTTTCGTGAACGCGTGATCTTTGAAAACGATCACTTCGTTTTGGTAAATAAGCCCTCAGGTATTCCGGTTCATGGCAGTGTCGATAATCTGCGTGAGAATGTGCAGAGCTATGTTGAAGAAGCTGTTGCTTGCAAATTGCTTATCACTCACCGCTTGGATGTTCCAACAAATGGCTTGATCGTCTATGCGAAAACTTTGGAGTTTCAAACAGCCTTCAATAAATTGCTAATAGCCCGTGAGATTAAAAAAATCTATCGTGCGAAAGTCGAAGGACAAGTTCCAGATAAAAGAATTTTGATCCACTATATGGAGCCATCTCCCCGCGCCCCGAAAACGGTGGCCTCGGAAGCTAAAGAAAACTGGCAAGAATGTGTTTTGGAGATTTTAGATTCTAAAGAGATCTCAGATGGAGCACATGAACTGCGCATTCACTTGCACACCGGTCGCACACATCAGATTCGCGCACAATTAGGTTTTGAAAAAGCCCCGGTGATGGGAGATCACGCCTATGGCGCGAAGAAACTATGGGACGAGGAAAAAATTGAGCTCACCGCTTGCGAGTTAGAGTTTACCAACCCGCTCAGCAGTGAGAGCCATCACTTTAAGATCTAGAACAAGTACGCGTTCGTCATCAAAGAGTATTGAGTGTTGAATGGTTGCCAGAACTTGATGTCTTCGCCACGGTAGCTGTTCAACATCGTATCGTTGCTCATCCCCAAAGAGAATGAGAAGCCACGAACAGGACGAATCCAAAGATTGATTCCTAAGCGAAGCGCTGTTGTGTGGTCGCCTTCAAGATCTTCAACGTGAGAAGTATGATACCAGCTTTCGTTGAAGCCCGACTTCGTAGAAATCGAGAACATTTGATTGATTTCCCATTGGAACTGCAAGTAGTGCTCAAGACCGAATTGTTTGTTGGTTTGACGAGGATCTGTCACCCAAGTACCGTCGTCAAATTGCGGGATGTCTTCGTTTAAAGATGCTGTTTTGCTTTGCCAGTAGATATCTGGTTTTGCAACGTAAGCTACAGACCAGCCGCGAGTGATTTGATACTCAGCAAAGCCCTCTGCGCGAAGCTTCGTAATCATACCTGAGTTTTGAGAATAGCGACTTGTAGGAAGATAAAGTTTTACGTTGCCAGACAAATCAACATCACCGATGTAACCCAAGTCATAGTTTGAATATACGAAGTGAATATCTGACATCGCAAAGTCAGAAGTCACTTGATCGCCGTATTGATTTTGACCTGCAGTATTGAAATTGAACGGTAACCGCATCGAAACTTTTTCGTCACTGTTCAATTTGTAGTTCACAGAAAGATAGTCGTAAGTATCTACAGAACGCGTATCGTTCGCTGTTTTACCAGGCTTCATGTTGCCGACAGATGCGATGGAAAAGAACGTAAAGGACCAGTCAGACATTTTACCGGAGATCGAAGTCATTGGAGATGCATTATCAGCATCCAATACTGCAGCGAAAGCCGTTGAAGTAAGGCAGCTGCCCGCGATCAAGAACGTAAGAGCTTTTTTTAACATCTCTATCTCCTCCAAATGTCCCGACAAAATTCTTGAAGGTTATGCCATAGCGCCTTGCATTACACAATAGCCAAAGTTTAGACAGGGGATGTCTCAATTAAATCCTAAAGCTCTTTAGACTTGTGAGCTGACAGCAAGTCCTCTACTCTGGGACCCATGAAAAATCTACGCCTCTTACAGAACCTGATTCTAGCTCTTGTATTCGTATTCATCACAGGTTGCGCCGTCTCCTTCTCCAAGAAGAAATGGGACCTGCCACCGATCGCTGACAATGAAATCAGCGTGATGTCTTTCAATATGGAGAACCTGTTCGACACAGTGAAAACTCCCGGCCATAACGACGAAACATACCTTCCTCGTTATATGAAAGAGGGCGATAAAACCCTTCGCGAAGCCTGTGTCAAAAATAATGACAGCTCTTACCGCCAAAGCGAGTGCTTGAATTACAATTGGACGCCAGACGCTTTGGATACAAAGCTGACTAATATCTCTAAAGTCGTTATGGGCGTCGACGGCAAAGGCCCTGACAACTTGATGATCATGGAGATCGAAAGTGACGTCGTCCTTAAGCAATTGAACGATAAATTGAAGGATGCCAAATACATCACTCAAGTGATTATTGATGGCCCCGACAAGCGGGGTATCAACGTCGCCTTCTTGTCGCGCTTCCCTGTGGTGGGCAAACCGGTTTTGCACCCAATCCCTTGGAAGGCCGAGAACCCAAAAGACCAAGAATGGATGGAGCGTTCGCGCCGTATCCTCGAAGTGACTGTTAAAGCGCCTAATGGCGATCCGATCACTTTCTTGGTGGCCCACTTCCCATCTCAAGCGAATCCAACTTACTGGCGTCAACAGATCGCAACTTTTGCGGCGGACTTGATTAAAGCTAAAGGTCCGAATGCGATGGTCGTTTTCGGTGGCGACTTGAACATCACTCACGAAGAAGAAGATAAAGCCCATATTTTTAGAGATATCTTAAGCCAAGGTGGCGCGGTTTCTCACTTTGTAGGCTGCAAAGAATGCCCGGGAACTCACAACTATCGTAAATCATGGTCGTTCCTTGATGCCCAAGTGTACAGCAAAGCTTTGCTAGCTGAGGGCGCGGGCTCTTACCAAATGGAGCCAGGAACAATCGACGTGATCCGCTACAATCCGGTTCACCTTTCTAAAGGCAAATACCCAAATCGTTGGGACAATGAAACTCACGAAGGGGTTTCAGACCACTTCCCGCTTTATGTTCGTTTGAAACAAAGAAGTGAGGCGAAAACTCCGGTGAAAGATGAAAAACCGGTAGAAACTCCGAAGAAAGCTCCCGCTAAGAAATCTTCGAAGAAGAAATAGTTCTAAAACTAAAAAAGCCGCTGGATTTTCGCGGCTTTTTTTATGCGCTGCCGACCTAAAAAGTGCCTGGCACCTTAGTAAGTTAGCAAACGGCTGATATCTACTGTTGGGCGCTTACCGCAAGTAGCAAGTTTGTTTTTCCATTTGTCGCCGATAGTGATTTGCTCACCCGCGAATGTAACAGATTTCGGGAACTTCTCTGACGTCATCGCTGCAGAACCGTTCAACTCATTGCAAAGACCATTTGCTTTAAGAGTCAGGTTTTTACCAGAAATTGTCGTTGTGAAGTCTCTGCCATTGTTACCTTGGTAAACTGACTTACCTTCTACAGATACGATTTTAACATCGCTAGTCGCCAAAGAAGCCTTATCAACAACGATCGTAAGGTCCGTCACGATATTAAGTCTCATGAATTTAGACTTCTCACCTTTTGCACCTTCAGCAGTCGCATTAGATTTTACTGTTAATGTAACAGTCTCTTGAGTGCTTTCGCCAAGTTTTGCTGACAATTCGTAAGCCTCATTCGTCAAGTTCGAGAAGAATTTTTTCTTATCCTGAACGTCTGACATTGAACGCAAGCCTGAACCTTTAATGGTCAACGTGCCGTTAGCATCGCTTGCAGCACTCAATGTTTTATTCATTTTACCTTTGATCGAGCCAAGGTCCGTTGCATAAACAAGTTCATCGGCTGAAGATTTGATTTCCACAGAAGTCGCGCCGTCTTTTTCAACTTGCTCAACTTGGTATTGAGTCGTTTTTGCATCGGCTTCACCCATAGCCAAACGCACGAACTCGATCGCCTCAACTTGTTTTTCCATCAAGAAAGCTGACATCGCATAAGAACCCAATTTGAATTCTGTATCGTTGAAGCTGCCGCCTTTACCGCGATTTTTCTTTTCCAAGATTTTCGCGCGCACATCATCTTTTACGACTTTAACGTCGCGAGGAGTACAAGCAGTTGTAAGAAGAGCAGATGACAAGAATAGAGCTGAAACGATCTTGATAGTTTTCATGGGCCAGGAATCTACCTTGAAAGACTTAAAATCTCTAGCCCTCAATTCAGATTTACACTGTTGTCAAAATAGTAAACAGACAGCGCAGGCCGCCATTATTGATTTTAACCTCTTTTTCAAGGGTATAACCCTCTGGAATCGAGCTTACGCGTTCCTTTTCCGGGTAAAGAATTCCCAGCTTTTGAGGCCCATAAAGGCGGCATAGCTCCCCGGCCAAGGCTTTAAGACCCCCTTTGCCCGCCACCGGCAAACGCTCCCCATAGGGAGGATTTACGACCATCCATACTGGGGTTGCTCCGCCCAGGTCCGCTCCCTTGAGAGAGTCCTGATGCAGGAACTTATGAGGCAGGCTTTGGAAAGCGTCTCTTTGATAGGTCTTCAGTTGGCGTTCCACTTCTTCGAAGTTTTTCGTCGCGGCAGGGACCATATCTGGGTTGATATCAAAGCCAAGGACCGCCTTAAACGGTGCCTTCGAAGACATCTCATAATTCAATGAAAAACTTGGCGACAAGAAGAGCTTTGGACACTTCTTCCATTCTTTGAAGGCAAATTCACGTTGGAATTGACCCGCCCACAAACTGCGAGCCTCAGTAAGAAAAGTCCCAGAGCCCATCATTGGGTCAACGACCGTAACTTGCGCCACTTCCGCAGGAGTCGCTTCGCCGATCATCTCACGCAGCAGTTCTGCGGCGATCGTCTCACGCATAGGCGCCTCACCTTTAAGCACAGACCAGCCACGTTTATGAAGATGCTCACCCGTGCTATCTAAGCTGATCGTACAAAGGTCATCGTCCATACGAATATAGATACTCGCACAAGGCTTCTCGCCTTTTTGTCCCGCAAAGATTTCGCTTAAAGCTTTTTCAGCACTTTCTTGCAAACGCTTTTCATTATTCAAGCGGCTCTTTTGCGCCGCCACTTCCCACTCGACATGTCCGTGAGCAAGATACTCTTTCCACGGAAGAGATTTAAACTTTTGATAGAACTTCGGCAGATCTTTCGTACGAAACGAAGTCATGCGCAACAAAACGCGGTTGGCTGTTTTAAGAAAGAAATTTAATTGCAGCGCTTGAAACATCTCGGTTTCAAATTCAAGCCCCCCCTGATGTATTTCAACCTCGGGAAATGGCAAGGAGTGAGTTTTAGAGTCTTTCCCCAAGAGGTACGGCCAGACCTCTTTCATTTCTAAAAGAGCGGTATTTTCAAAACCCAATGGAGTCGAAACAAAGAACTTATTCATTTTAAAATCTCCAGTAGGCGTCAAAGAGAATGTAGTAACCTTCGACCGCAGAGAACTTCAACTTCGATACGTCCGTGGCGTTGAGCGATAAACTGAAATGGAAACGATCCCAGATTTTCAAATATGACAAGTATCCACCGAGGGCTTTGGTCTCAAAGTTATAACTCGGCCCAAAGAGTGTGCGGTCCCAGTTTGTCAGGATAAATTCATACCCCGTCTGGAAGGACGTGGTACCCATGGATTTCACCGCGGTGATATCTTCGGCCTTATCAAAACTCATGGCGGCCACAGTGAACAAGGTATGAGAAATCATACTTTCTGAAGAAATCGAATCCCAGTAAACTGAAAAGTTCAGCGTCACTTTGTCTTCAGAAGGCACATTTGCGGCATTGGCACCGATTGAAAACACATTGGAGTCTGATTGAAACACACGCACTTTGGTCGCCGCGTTCCACGCGCGCCCGATGTCAGCGGGGATGATCGTGTTCACCGACAACCAATCCTTGATACCATAGTTCACTTGCCCGAACCAGGTGATCAAGAACTCATTTTCCCACAAGGTCTCTGCCGTATCGCCCACAGCCAAGCCCTGCGTGTATAATGGCTTGTACTTCGAAGAAATATGCTTTCCGCGACGTTTGATTATCAAATCGGTCGTGCCCGTGTATTTCTCGTTATCAGATGACAGATCAATATGTGCAAGCTCGTCGCCTATTTGCAAAAAATGTTGACGAGATTGGCGCAACAACTCCGCGGTAATTTCGTAAGTGCCGTCTTCTTTGTTCGAAATGCCGATGATTTCAACAAAGCCGATAATACCCACGCCCGATGTGTGCGACTCAATGGATACGGTTTCCCCGATACGCCAGTCATTGGAAGCTGTTACAGCCCGGATAGTTTTATCATCTAAGATGGCGTCAATACGGCCAATGGCTTTGGAATCTGGATAGTAAGCGGGTTCGCTGGCAGGGTTACGGATGATAATAGGCACTTCTTCGTCAAGGTTCGCGGCAAAGGCCATCGACACCGACAAAAACGCACCTAAAAATGGAAGAAACCGCCAAACCCGCAACATAGGGTTCGACCTTATCCCAAGTTTAGCCCTTGTTCAATTTATCCTTGAGAGCTTTAATAACACGTAGGATGTCCCCACGAGTGGCTTCGCCCAGCCACAGTTTTTGCGCCTGGAATTTCGCCAGATCGGTCACAGAGGGCTCATTCCCGTTGAACACTAAATAGGCAAAACCCTGCTTCAGAATCATCTCAGAGCTCGTTTTCCCTTGAGATTTAAGGAACGACATAAATCTAGGAGCCGCGCCATACACTTCGTCCAACGAAAGGGTTTGATTGCGGTCTTTGTCGTAAATCACCATGATCGACTCCACATAGTGAAGAATTGTCACTATCGTACGGATATTTGCGGTTTCAATCAGCCCCGGTCGTTGATCAATAGACGCTGAGACAAAAATCAAATTTCGGTAAAATTCATTCCACTGCTCATCATCAAGCCCCGCCACGAAGTGCGACATTTGCGGAAGATTATCGAAGTAGTTTCCAAAGTTGCGACGAAGCTGCGTTTTAAAACACTTCTCATCAAGATAATTAAATCCGAAGATGTCTTTTTCAAGCACAGCACAACTTGCCGCCGTCATATCAGCAGAAAGATTCGCGGAAGATGAAAGGCCCGCACTGAAAAGCAAGCTCACAAACTCATACGTTTCGCGACTGTCCATCCAATCATCGCCATTACCACTCATGGTAAAGAAATTGGCTTCCATAAAGCTGCGACTGCCAGAATTTCCACTGCGAGGATCGAAAGCTTTAAGATCCAACATCAAATCCATAAAATCGTCATACCAGTCGATGAGGCCTTGCTTGGACAGGCGCGCTTCCGACATCCGACCCGCTACGTTTTCACCATAAGCGATCATGAGGCCTCTGGACAGGGCGCGCATCAAATTGGATTTCGTCAGCGAAGCCCACGAGGCTTGCACGGGAGTATCAGTATTAATCTCTTGAACGCGACCGTGACTGTTGTAAGCCAACAGCACTGGGGACTTCAGCAGATCCAATGTATCATCCCAAGATTTATCCAAAGCTATTTGCTCATAAGGATCATTGCTCAGGCCTTTTTCAATGATATAGCCGCTGTTAAATTTTTTATATTTTTCCAGCAACGATTGCTGAGTAATGGGCGCGTCTTCCGCATGATCATTTTGGAAGTCGATGAAACTTTGGTTGAGTCTCCAAACATTGTATTCACGACGAAGAGCTGCAAGATGTTTTTTCTCAAGTCCCAAGACTCCGCGAGAGTCCCCGCGACGAGCTGGGTCTAAAAGGCGCAAAATAGCCGCGCGATAAAGGCGCTTGATGGACTTTTCGCGAATGCTCAGGTGAAGTTTCGGCATGACGGTGTCGATCAATGAGTCGATATCCTCTAGAGGAATAACTCCCGTCGTTTTCATTTGGTGGCAGTTCTCAATAAGATCCAATGTTTGACCGATAAACTGGCTCACCTCACGAACTTTAGATTCCGTACTCATATCAAAATTCTGAATGACATAGTGATACTTCAACGCCAAACCGTAAAGATCAATCAAACTGTCCAGGCTGTTCTTCCACTGATGCAAATTCACGATTTGCGCTTGTTGCCCCATAAGGACATTCTTCACAGCTTCAACAACAGGGATCCACTTCGAATACTGATCGTAAGGAGCAAAAGGCTCACTGCCTTTGATAAACTCTCTGAATCCAGCCAAAGCTTTTTTGGCGTCATCAAAGCCATAATCTGATTTCGCAAGCTCTGTTTTATCTAAAAGACGCTGCAAACTGACTCGCAACTGCTCTGTCGCCGCAGAAACGTTATCCCAACGAGCTCCCTCTTTAGGAAGACTTGTTAACAGGATCTGTACATGAGGAGCCAACTCCACCGCTTCATCACGAACGATGGCCAAGACATCCACCAGGCGCGTGATTTCTTCTTTCGTCAAATAGGCACTGGAGCCGCCTAAAAGGGCCTTTTTAATTTTCATCAACTCCTGAGCAAACTCAGGAGTCACGACGTTTTCTTTCAGGAAATATTTACTGAAGAAGCGGCGCATTTCTTCTACGGTGTAAGCATCTGAACGAGCGCCATAGGTTTTCTTTTGGAAGTAAATCAAAGCATCACGCATGCAGTCCATGCCACCGCGGATGTCTGTTTTCGTAGCTTCGCCGACTGAGAACTTTTTAAGGCTTGGTGGCACGTCTTTCAAACACGCCAGACGCTCGTTAGAGAATTTGATCTCTTCCTTCTGCGCCTTCTGACCATTGATAAAATCACTACAACCCACAGTGGAAACTGTAAGAACTGAGATCAAGCCAAGAAGGACCTTATTCTTAAAAGACATAAGATGCTCCCACCATGAACCGGTCATTATTTACGAATTGAGCCAATTCATTTTGATTATCTTTTGTCGTTGGGCCCGCCTTCAACATTTGCATTTCGCCGAAGAATGACCACAGCCCCGAAAGACGCAAGCGCGTATTCACACGGAAAAGCTGGAAGTCGTTTTTGTCAGATTGAGTGAAGCTGACTTTCGAAATAATACGGCGACCTTTACCGATATAAAGATTGTTTAAGACAGAGATTTGATTGGCTTCATAGAATGGATAAAGATTCGTCAGCGCCTCATTGGCTTGATTCTCTCCGACCTCTGTGACTTTACCGCCATAAATATCCAAACGCATAAGATTGAAGGCCCAAACGCCGTTATCCCACTCGATAAAAGGGCTCACTAAAAGAGCATCTTCAAATACCGGCTGGGTCCACTCGTCGCTATCAAACACTTTTTCTTTCGTGGGACGATCCCAGATCGTGCTCATACCGAAACGGAAACGATTCCATTTATAAGTCACATCGGCACCCGTCAAAGAGTGATAGAAAACTTGTGGTTTGAGCTCAACATTTCCTTTAAGAGTGCTTAAATCCAGGCTGCCTTCATAGCCGATGGCCAAGGTATTATCTGGCTTATAAATATAGCTGACTTGCGCACGGAGTCCTTGCGAATCACCCACGGCGACGCGGGCCCCGTAAGAATTCTGTATGACGATTTCAGACGTGCTGGGCTGATTCATATTGTATTGCATTTCAGTGGCTTCATTCCAAATACGCACACTTTGTGGTGGTTGATGGAACCAAGGATTTCCCTTTACGAAGTCCCCGTTTTCGATCTCGAAGCTCGGGCCTTGGCTTGGGATATAAAGGGGCGAAGCAAAAAGAGTAAATGTAAATTGCGGCTTATCAATTTCCCAGAAAATACCGCTCAAACCTTGGCGCTCCGGAGAAAGTGGATTCCATTTAAAGAGCGGCTCCCACACACCCAAGTCCCAACGGGCATCGAGTTCACTCCAAAGCATTTTTTTACGACCAATATAGAATGTCTCGGTCTCGCTTTGTCGCATCTGCGCATAAAATTCGGAGATGTTCAGATAATTCAACAGAGGAGAACCCACGGCCACACCGCCAGAGATGTCCATTTTAAGTGGAGAGTCAGAAAAGGGCTCCGTTTTGAGGGAGGCCCCCACAAACTGATAATTATTTTTCTGCGTAGCTTCAAATTCGGGACTAATAAAGGAGTCTGAGAAGAGCTTCATCTCAGTGCGGACCTGCGCGCTAGCAATACCTGGCGCCAAAAGTGCCAAGGCCCCTAGGGTCAAATTCAAAATAAAGGTCCCCAAAGCTGGGGCGGACCTTTTAGGCATAGGCCTCCTATCAAAGTAGTACTCATCAAAGGCTGTGCCCGCCGGATTCCACCTAAAGCTGTTCTCTGTTACTACGTTTTAAACAAGTGACCTTTTTCGGCGGCCTTGGTAAGGTTTTTCCATGTATCAAAATGAGAATCCAACTGCCCGTTTTTTAATCATTCGCTTTTCGGCGTTCGGTGATGTGGTGCAAACCCTTTCCGTGCCTTCAGCGATTGCGCAAGCATTTCCTGGGGCGGAAATACAATGGATTACTCGCAAAGATATGGCGCCTCTATTAAAGAACCATCCGCACATTAATAAGGTGTGGGAGTTTGATCGCAAAGCCGGCTTGCTGGGCTTGATCAAACTTGTATGGACCATGCGCTCAACGAAATTCACCCATATCTATGATGCTCACAACAACTCGCGTTCTCGCGTGATCGTGTGGATATTGCGTCCTCTTGGATTTGTGGGAATCGGTCCAAAATTTATTCGCAGATCCATCCGTCGTTGGAAAAGATTTTTGCTTTTCAAATTCCGTATCAACAAGTTTGAACAGCCCTTCAATGGTCAGCGCGACCTTTTAGAGCCGTTGCAACCTTGGGGTGTCGCTCGTTTAGCACCTCCTGCTCCGCAAATCTTCCCAAGTGCAGAAGTCGTTGAAAAAGCGCGCACGGTTTTGGGTGATTACGCTAATACGGTGGCACTTGCTCCTTCTGCTGCTTACTTCTTAAAGCGTTGGCCAAAAGACTACTGGAAAGACTTGATCAGCTTGATGCCGAATCAAAAATTCGTCTTACTTGGCGGCCCGGAAGATTCATTTATTGAAGACATTCATGCCGTAGCACCGGATCGCGTGATCAATCTTGCTGGGAAAACCTCATTGCAAGTGAGCTCTGCGATCGTGGGTCTGTCTCGTGCCGTGATCAGTAACGACACCGGCCTTTTGCACGTCGCTGAGCAATTGGGAAAAAGAACCATCGCCTTGATGGGTCCCGCGCCTTTTGGCTTCCCGTCACGTCCAACGACAAAAATCATGGAACTTGATCTTTATTGTCGTCCTTGCAGCAAACATGGCCAAGGACCTTGCGTAAATAAAGAAAAATTCCACCGCTGCCTAGTCGACATCACGCCAGCCCAAGTGGCTGAGCAATTGCGAATCATCCTTGAGGAAACAAAATGAGTCTGTTGGTATTCTGGCTTTATAAATTCCTGATCGTTCCTTTGGCGTGGTTGATTCTTCAAGTCCTGCGCCCGTTCATTAGCGGCAAACTTCGCGAAATGATCGAAGACAAAAATCACGGCTTTTATAAAATGGTTCACCCAGGTACTGAGAAATTAATTTCTTTGCACCGCCCGCTTTGGATCCATGCTGCCAGTGGCGAGATCGAATACGCCCGCCCGGTGATTCGTGAATTTAAAAAGCACCATCCAGACATTCCGGTTTTGGTAACTTACTCTTCCCCTTCAGCGAAGAAAATCCTGGAAAGCATGCACGACGTCGATATGTGGGCCGCGCTCCCTTGGGATTTTGATTTCTTGATCAGTGCTTTTATTGAGAAATGGAAGCCTCGTGCTTTGCTCTTCTCGCGTACTGATGTGTGGCCGGTTTTGGCTCGCGTGGCAAAAAAGAAGCGCCTCACAACTGGCCTTTTTTCCGCGACATTCGCTGACAATTCATCTCGTCTAAAGGGCCCTTCGAAATTCATCACAAAATACGCGATGAATCAGCTCGATGAAATCCACTGCGTTTCTGAAGAAGACCGTCGCAATTTAAATTCTTTGGGCATCAAATCTAAAATCGTCGTTAGCGGCGACACGCGTTTTGACCAAGTCTTCCACCGTTTGGAAAATCCCAAGCCTTTGAAAAACGAATTAATGCCCTCAACAGATGATTTCGTTTTGATTGCCGGTTCAACTTGGCCGGAAGATGAAGCGATCCTGATCCCGGCATTGGCGAAGCTAAAACGCGATGGTTTGAAAATCATCATCGCGCCACATGAGACAACACCAGCGCATCTTGAAAAGCTCGAGAAGCAATTCACGGAAGCAGGCCTCCCCTTCGTGCTTTACTCCAAATCCACAGAGTGGCCTGTGGGCAGCATTTTGCTGATCGATCAAATTGGTATTTTGGCGGAGCTTTATACCTGGGCTGACTTGGCCTTCATCGGTGGCAGCTTCAAAAAGCAAGTGCACTCCGTGATGGAAGCCCTCGCTGCCGGTTTACCAGTGATGGTAGGTCCTTATCACCACAACAATCGTGAAGCCTTGTTTTACCAGAAGAAAAACTTCAGCTCAGGAATGATCGTACAGATCGTGCACTCCTCTGAAGACATCATGGTACTGGTAGATCGCATGCGCAAAAAAGCTCTAGAGTTCCCTCATATCAAAGAAGAAATTCGCTCTGAAATTGGTAAGAATAAAAACTCCACTCAACGCGTTCTTTCTTCATTCTTTTAAGCGAGAATTATTCGCTGTCTAAGAATGAGACAGTGACACCTCTTAGGAGTGACCATCAAAAAACGTCACTCCTGATCCATCACATTCCTTATCCGTAATATATGGAAGCTAAAGGTCGACCTTTTGTGCACGGAACTTGAAGTATCAAGTGGCATAGGGGTTTTAATGAAAACGACCGCGATTACATTCCTATGTCTCATTTTGATAATGGCGACTCAGTCCTTCGCTCAAGGACAGTCTTCTTTATCTGCATCTGAGTCTTCTGAGAAGAAGCGCTTCTCAGCGGAATGGCGTTTGTCTATGGCAGGAACGGACAATCAAGACCTGCAAACCCAATCTAAATATGTGGATTTGCGCCTCGAAGTGAAATCCAAATACATCCTGACTTCTTCTATGTTCTTAGATCTTCAGCCCGCAGTTCGCTTGGTTTCTGGCCAAGCACAAACTATGGATGGCGCTGATAAAATGGAAAATAAGATCCTTTTAAATCAAGCCGCTGTTCACTATACACCAGCAAGCTTCTTCCGCTTGTCAGCAGGTGCTCTCGATCAGCGTTATGCTCATACAAGCCTTTTGATCGATAAAATGGCGTTCCCAGGTGCTCGCGTAGAAGCAAAGCTTCGCGCCGGCGACACTGAAACAAGCCTGGTAGGCGCAACTTCAATCCCGACTTCAACTTCTTTGAGCACTAATACGAATGAAAAGGAAGCCACTCCTTCTTTGAACTCTGGCGCTTTGAAGTTCTATTACGTTCCGACTCGCGACGCTTTCTGGAGCACGACAGTTGGCTACTTTATGTATAACAACCTTCCGTCAGCAGTTGCTAAAGAATCCATGCTTCTTGGTAACGAGGTTAATACTCTTTCAGAAGCAGACTATGAATTCGTTAATAAATATGAAGGCGTTGAAGCCGGTACCTACCTAAGACTTCCAGTGGGCTCATTGCTCCACGTATCTTTGGTTGGTGAGTACTTGAAAAATCTTAAAGCTGAAGACGACGTGAACACGGCGACAATGTACTCTGCTGGCGCTAGTGTTCATATGACTGGCAACTTGGACTTGAATCTTATGGGTGGTTACTTCTCCGTAGCGCCTGAGGCAGCGGTTGCTTACTTCAACGCCCGCGGCTTTGAAACAAACCGCCAAGGTTACTTTGGCGAAACTGGCCTTTCCTTCCGCAAAGAAGGATTCAATGTCGGCGTTCGCTACACAGATTCTGAAGTTATGTTTACGAATTCCATTCAATCACGCGAGAAGACAATCATGATCAAGCTGGAGACCTTCTATGCAAACATTTAAGAAGAACCTCTTTACCCTCCTTCTTTCTGTAAATGTGTTGTCTTTGGCGGCATGTAACCTCCCGTCTCCAAAAGATAGAGAAGGTAAAACTTCTGAAGCTGCTACATTCGCAGTGAACTCTCTTAAAGGAACTGCTTCGTCTGAAAAGACTGGCGGCGCCTTTGCTTTGCCGGAATCTAAGGTTTTCAATTTCTCTGTTTGCTTGAAAGATACGGCTTACAACAAGGTTATTACTGGTCACAAATTCCAAGTTGTAGAAACAGGCACAAACGTGGTTTCCGATGCTGCGGGTTGCGTGAACTGGTCTGAAACTGTGAAGTTTAACTTCCTGGCAGACTCTCAGTACATCCAAATGGAAAGACATATCAAAGGTACGGGCCTTCATAAAGGCACTCGTTCTGTGAACTTGGCTATCAATCCTTGGTCTTACGATGACAAGTTGGAAGCCGTTGTTGATTTGAACACGACCAAAGTTACGAAGCTTGCGACAGAAGATGAAACTGACATTGCTCTGCAAGGTCTTTCTGCAGATAAAACCGTGCAAAAACGCTCTTTGTGGGTGGAAGATGGCCGTCTGTTCGTCAGTGAGCAAAAGCTGACGACTGCGGGCGCTATTTTGAACTTCGAAATGCGTGGCACACCTTCAGTTCTGCTTAAGAAAATCAATGGTGAAGGTTTGCTTCGCCCTTTGATCGCCGGTACTTTTAAAGCGCGTTTGAGCTTGATCCACTCTTACAATGAAGGCAATAAAGAGATCCACCGCCTTATTGCAAAGTCTGAGTTCCTAGATACAAAAGTAGAAAACGGCACTTTGGCTTTGAAAGCTCCCCTTGCTTTGCCGGTGATCCCGACTCGCGGTCAAATGGTATTGGCTTTGGAGCTAACTCCAGTCAACGGTCCTGCTGCGATGACTTCTTTTGAAGGTATCTACGTTCTCAATGAATACGATCAAATCAAAGGTTCAAGCTTCTTGAAACTGGCTTCGGTTGTAGCGCAAACGAAAGACTTCAAAATTGCCGACTACGTGAATGCCGAGTTGTCACAATTGAGTATCGACAAGAACACAGGTTCTGTTGAAAGTGAAACGTACCAAAAACCTAAGATTGAGGTGTCTCAACTTGAGTTCCGTTACATTCGCGTCGGTGCAGAGACGACTTCAACTCGTGAAGTGTTCTACAATATCAAAGCTTGCTTGAAGAGCGGTCTTGATCAAAAGGTCACTCGCGCGCACACATTTAAAATTACTAAGTTCCGTCAAAACGAAACGGAGCCAGCTCAAGTTGTTAGCGTAAAAACAGATAACAACGCCTGCGTAACTTGGGATGAATCTATCCAATTCCAATACTTCGATTGCCAACGTTACTTGAAAGGTAACGTGCAAATCGAAAACATGGAACTTGGTATGAACGAAAAACTTGCGATCATCGTGAATCCTTGGGAATCCTGGGGCGCGGTGGCTCGTGACATGCGTTATGTAGACACTTCAGAAAAGATCGTATTGGATTGTAAGGCTGAAAACCGTCCTAAGACGCAAATCATGATGGACTACTTCAACTATGCGACTTTGTCTTACAACTACCAAGTTGATAACTTGATGAACTTGGTTGTGACGAAGAAAATCCAATTCAAAATGGATCCTCGCTTGTTGATCTACTCAAGTCTTGCCAATGGTCGCGCAGAAGCTCAAAAGCTTCGCGATGGTATCTACTTGTTGAAACTTGCGGTAGTTCGCAACCCGGATTACGACAGCAACAAAACTTATGTTTCTTCTGCTGAGAAATTCGTAACTGTGATCAGCGGCCAAGTAAATACTGATGTCACTTTCCAAACTCGTGATTTGAAAGCTTTGGGCAGCCGTAACAACTTGCTTGTTGAGATGTACCCAGTAGACGAAAAGAAAGTTATCGCTGACAACAACCAAATCGTTTTGAAAGATGCAAAAGCGACTTTAGATTCAGCAATTGATACATCTACAGGCCTTGATACACCAACATTTGTCGGTCCAATCACTTTGAACATGGACGAAGCTAGCCGCCCGTTGCGCTTGGCTGACTTGTCGACTTTGAACACATACATGCTAGCAGGCAAAGGCCAAAACGATTCTTCCGCGAAAAACATGATCGCAAAGATCATCGCTCAAGGCCAAAAGGAACAAGCTCAAAGCTACAACACTTTGAAAGCTCACTCGGAATTGAGACAGTTTGCTAAAGAGAACAACTTGGACATCGTTTCTTTGAAAACGGCTAAGGACAAAGCTCCCCTTGCAGCTCTTTACCCGGCAACGGTCGCAAACCGCGCAGAGAAATTGGTTCTTAATAAGTCAGATCTTCAAGGCATCATCACTGCTGGCAAGATCACTCCTGAAACAGCACAAAAACTGTGCGCGTTCTGGGCTCAAGACTATTTGACTCAGTTGAATAAAGCTAAAGGTGGCTCACTCAATAAAGACAGCGTTTTGACTTTGGGTCACGACTGCTATGTAGCGGTTAAGAAAGATCCTAAAAAGTTCTTCCAAATGGAAAGACACATGTTGGTTAAAGAAGTTGGCGGCAGCCGCTACGTGAAAGGCTACAACCAAGGTCTTTCAGTAGGTACAAGCTTCTCGATGAGCCGCGCTCACTCAACTTACACGACTGTCTCTCAAAGCTTGGCGGTTAAAGCCGGTTTGGGTAAGAAGTTCTTGGATTTGTTCAACGTGGGTGTCGACTATTCAGCGCAAATCAACTGGGCGACATCTGACGGTAACAGCACTTCGAACTCTGTGAGCGTGAATGGTTCAACAACTATGACCGTTCAACAAAGCATTCTTAAAGTCCGCATTAACAAGTACGAACAATGCGCGATCGTAAGAATGAATCCGGCACTATTCATCAAAGGCAAAAAGGCTTGGTACAATTTCACTCGCCAAGACTATGTAGACACTTTGAATGCGAACTTGTCTGATGCAGAATTAACAGCAGCGGTGAGCCGCGGTCTGTTGTTGTGTGAAGGCGAATTGCGCACAAAACCAGTTGATGTGACTGAGAACTACTACATGATCGCGCAAGAGTCGAACAGCTCACAAATGCAAGACAACGGTGACGACAACAACAGAAACTTCTTCTTGGCACTTCGCTCAACAAACGACTACAACCGCTTCGTAACAGCGATCCGCGGAAACTCCGTGATGCCAAACTCTGCAAAGGCAGAAGATGACATCCAAGCTGACGCGACGACGAATATGATTAAGTTGTTCGACCTTGGAACACCGACGATCCCGGGAACTTTCAGAAACTAAGCTTCTCGCGCAATTAGAAAGGACTTGAGATTGCTTAAACACGCATGGGGTGAGTTTGCATTAATTGATGGCAAAAGCAATTTGGAGCTATACAAAACGGTTTCAGAGAATGATTACCAAGATTTTATTAAGCACCGAGACCTTGCAATTGCTTTTTTTGATAAATTGGATTTTCTCCTAATGATTGAGGAGGCCAGAAATAACTTTTTTCTAGCGATTGAAAATGCCTCAAAATTTGATGACCCAACCAACTTAATGCTTATGAGATCAAACAGGAGATCACTTCATTCAAATTTCTTTAATCTTCTAAATTTGGCAAGAGCAATGAGGGATCAATTTCACGCAGAAGCTTCAAATACAGACCGCGCAGTTCTCAAACGTATTTGGTCAGATCACTACGATAAAAACTTTTCTTTTCGCTTTTTCGAAAGACTCCGCAACTACTCTCAACATCAATCGATACC
>JAGIAF010000180.1 GCA_017745015.1 Bdellovibrio sp.
ATGATTGGAAGCCCGTTCACTCAGTTAAAACGGGAACCTTTATCTTTACAATTAAAGATAATCATGGCGGCGCGGCTTCGCCAGTAAGTTTAAGTTTCACGGCTCAAGACCGTAATACGAAACCCTGCTTAACTACGCCAAACAATACAAATATAGCAACAACTGTCAATTACCTCACTGCGGGTGCAAGCTTTAATATTACCAGTGCCGACAAGGATGGTGGTGGTTTGTGGATCGAGGCCTTCGGCTTTACCGCAAATAGCAGCTTTGATCTCATAAAAAATCTGCGTGACTGTTCAACTAGCACTCCAATTGTTTTGAAGCAAAACATTGCTCAGACCGAACCCACATTCAGAAAAAACTCTGGAACGATGTGTATCAGTCCACGTTATTCAACGGATTGGTGGGATGGTGCAGGATATGTCATATTCCAAAGATCCAGCTCCTTGACGGGACGTCCAACAGCCAACACGACGATTAAAAAAGGAACTGTATTAACATCTACAACTGCGGGATATGTCCAACAGTTTCAAACATATATGGATGTAACGGTTCTGCCACAAGACTACATCTTATATGTTCCAGTGATTGCTTTAAATACCAACGCTCCTGCCGGTAAGCTCACGGTCACTTCTCTGGCTGGCTATACAGTAACAAATGCTTCGGCCATCGATAACAGGGGATCGGTGACATTCACACGTGCTGTGGCAACGACAGTGGGTAGCATTCCGGCTGGTACAATTGTGAAAACAGCTGAATCTTCAGTTGCTCCCTTCGTTCCAAGTATTCAGTTTGAGGTTCCCGCGGATGTTTCTCTTCCAATTGGAACATTTAGTGTAACGATTCCGGTATGGAGAATTATTACTGAGCTTCCAGCAAGCACGGCACTGACGATCACTTCATGGGGCAGTGGGGCATCGGCAGACCAGACGGGTTTCCCGTTTACTGCAAAAACGGTCACTAAATTAACAAACTACAATGAGTCTGCGTTGTTTGCGGAGCCGACTTTCCCTGATACGGGCAGAAAATTTACGGTCCGGGCCTTAGACGGCGATAAGCCGGCGGCGAACGCAATTAATGCTTTTGTCGATCCGTTGCCTGCGGGAGCGGGTACCATAACAATGACTCACTCTGCGTTTGATTTGGAAGGACGAATCAATTTCGCCCGTAAAAATGCAACAACGGCACTGACGTTACCTGCGGGAACGAAATTGACGACTTCTATTCGTACTCAATATGAAACGTTAGACGATATCGTCTTCCCTGCGACAGCGGCAACAGTAACAACCACGATAAGTGATAAATGGGTTCGTCGTATCAACTATATTGGCGCTCCGACTTCGCGGGACTTTACAGTGACAACGTCACATTTAAATACCCCGGCGAAACTGGTTTCAGACCCGTTGATTCAAGCATATGAAGGATCTGATCTGACAAATGGAACCGTGGAAGTTTCCGACAGCGCTTCGGAAATTCCTAATCCATATTATACGTCGTCAGAATATTGGTATCCGATTGATCGTCGCGATACATTCTCCTATGAAATTGCTACTTCGGGTGCAGCTCCGGCGGGAACATGGGAATTCTGTCGTCAAACCGGAGCGGTAGGATCAACATGTAGCAAGTGTTTGCCGACGTCGACTTCAAATTACCTGACGCAAAATCCGAGCTCGGGTCGAACATATTTTAATACCAATAGGTGTTACTTGCGCTATCGTCCTGTCGCTGCGGATTTGTCGGGAACTTTCTCGTTCAAGCTGACGGTGCATGAGAACTATAACCGAACGAATGCTAATGTTCCGACAGCATATTCAGCGAAGAGCACATGGACGACAAATTTGACTCTGGTGGTGAACGAGGTCAATCATGCGCCAGTTCTGACCAACAGTTCTTTTGCCGCGTATGGTGCGGGCCAAGGAAGTGTTTATACGAACCCGATTGTATTGGGAGATTACTCTGAAGGTACCAGCGGCTTTTATAATATCTATACAACCGATTCCAATAAAGGTGCGGATCTTAAGACCGTTAACTTCGAATTGGATTCTCAGGTGTATGACCTAAAATCCAATACTTGGAGAGCGCGTCCGGCAGGTCTTTCTGTCACCGTTGATAAAGTTGAAGATTTAACGGCAAGTGCCGGAAGTAAAACCACTGCGCGAATTACTTGGAATCCTACAGACCAAGAGTCTAAGCAGTTCTCGGGCTCGGCTGGTTTGATTGTCAAGATGAAGATCTACGATGCGAAGACTTCTCCGGATCTGACTCAAACGATTTATGGTTATTATAAAGTTCGACTTATAAATAAAAATCAGATTCCGTCCATTACGACGATGGCCACGGATAATAAGGTCAAAGTGTTCGCAGACACATACGTTAAAAAAGAGTTCTATCTCTACGATAACGATGCCTACGTTCCACAGGGTGGATCATTCTCGACATTATTGACGGCTTGTCGCGACAGTAATGGGAATGCTCTTCAACATGCGACTTTGGATTCTGGTTCCACGGATCCATATATATGCCATGCCACTGCTGCGACATTCGCTGCAGAGGTGACGACATATGATCCAACTTACGATAGAAATAAAGCGGTCAGTCCTTGCTTTGTTGGCGGGGTGCTGAACGAGGACCTCGCTGTTCCTAAATTCAGCCCGGTAGGGTCGCCTGAGGTGGTCTCGGGAGTTCTTCGTCAGAAATATCAGATGGAATGGTGTCCTCAGCGTGGTCACATCGGTGTGTTCACGGGTGAGTTGGATGTAAATGACAATGGTGACGTGGATCGTGATGGTGTTGCACTTGCCAGAGCTGTAAGTTCTACGCCGGTTCAGTTGACGGTGGTAGCTCCTGTCTTCTTGCTCAGTCCTCGTGTTAACATCAGCAATATACCAACTCACTATATGCCACAGACAGCTGCGGGTCTGGCAAATAATCCATTCCGTTATGAAGTGATAGCGAATAATTCGCAGAAGAATACGTTGCAATATTCGCTTCTGAATTCTCCAGGAACTTGTGGTCAATCTTATGGTATGTGTATTGATCCATTGACGGGTGTGATTCAGTGGATCCCGAACTTTTCAACGGACATTACGCCTAATGGCGGTGTGGGAACTTTAGTTCGAGTTCAAGTGCTTGACACCGTGACGGGCGAGACAGACGCGGCGCACTTCTATTTGAATGTGCAAAGTTCACTTTCACCGTTCGAGCAGCCTCCGGTTATCAATTCAGTGATTCCATCGGGAACTTCTGTTCTGGTTTCAGAGAAAACGCCCATGACATTCTCTGTGTCAGCGTCTGATCCCAATGCGAACGATATCTTGTTTTATCGTTGGTACGTGAATGACGAACTTCGTTCCGATGAAGGTGCAAGCTTCACATTTAAGCCTCTTGATACAGACGGTTCCGTAGATCCAGACGGCAGTGGACCTAAAAAGGCCGGAGAGTTTACCATTCGCGTTGAAGTTACTGACGGTAATTATATGGTCTCTCGTAGTTGGGACGTGAAAATCCGCAATACATATTTGCTGGGTGATTCGATATTTGACTTAATAAGCGCTCGTTCTGAAAGCTTGCCTCCAATCACTCCAACGGGGTTAAGTTGGGTAGGGGAAATTCCCTACGGCCTTGCGATCGGTAACGGCTATCAAGACCATTTGATTATCGTTGGTAACTACATGTCCGGCGTGTTCACGAAACATTTCCTGTGGGACTTGTTAACAGTGAACGGAACACCGCCGAAGCCGAATGGAACTTTGGCGATGCCGCCATGGAATTTTACAGAAGACTTACCTTGGCTGACGGGCACGTCCACTCATCGTGTGGCGATCAACCCAGTGGGGACTACTTACGATATGTTGATGACGTCGCAAGCAGCGCGCAGCGGACCATTTGGTTTAACAACAGAGGCCCTGCATATCTTGAATACCGATTTAACATCGCTGACTTTGAGCGGTAATAATAAGTGTTCGGGTGACTGTCCTACACAGCTTTATACAAGCAGCTATTATACGGATACACGCATCACGGCATCGATGGACTCTGCTTACGTATTCTATGCTTCCGATGCAGGTAACGTTCTTAATTACGATTATTTGACTCCGTCGAACCCGACAACGGTTTACAGTTTCGGTACGGCGAAAATCACCGGTATGACATTGAATCGTGCTATCGATCGCTTGTATGTAACGACTCAGCAAATTTCACCATCGATTTCACATAAGATTTATGTGTTTAACGTGGCTCCGGCTCGCAGTGGTGCCGTGCCTACGTTAGTCACATCATTGAACGTCTTCGATGGCGTCGTAGGTCACGAAGATTGCAAACCATCAGATATCGTTTTCGACTCGACGACCAACCGTGTATTCGCACTTCTAAGCGGTACCGGCGGTGTCGTGACGTTCCCAGACAGTTCTTCCACGACGCCGACAACGGCGAGCATGGAATTTATTGGTGTTAATGAATTGAATTCATCTCCATTCGACGTGCCGGGAACGGGACGACGTTTGGTGATTCGTGCTGAGGACCGCTTGTTGATTGGAACGATGGAAGGTGCCAATCAGGTATTTACAGTGGATCTGACGGATAATCACGTCTATGTCAGTGCGACTCAAGATCCGATCACAAGTATTGCGTCCTATCAATCAGGACAAATACTTTTGATCAGCAGAAGTAAGGGAAAGGTATATAAAGCGAAATAGATGAGAAGGACTCTCTGGCTCCTGGTGACGGCAACATGGATGTTCCTCCTGACAAGCGAAGCGTTTGCAAGCAGTTGGATCAATATCGACTTCATCAGAAAAAATGCAGTACCTATTCGTCGTATGAACGACGATGTGTTGATATTGCCTCGCACGAATCGCGTGCGAGTCGGGGATCTTATTGTCATTTTGCGTGTCCGAGGGGATGACGTCGAGGTTATCGCTCGAGGCGCTGTCGAAAGCGTTCAGGATAACGAGCTGCTTGCCACCCTGGAAGGACCTTCGATTACCAAGATGCCCAAGGCAAAAGACTTGGTTGTGAGCCTTTCTAAACTTAAAGCACAAGATCCAGATGCTCCAATTCCGGAGGCTCCAGGATCGCTCTTTAGTGAAAAACCGGAACCTTATGAGCCGGGGTATATGGTTCTTGAAGCGGGTCCTTACAATGGCCATTTTGAAAGTCAGTCCCCTAATAATGCCAATCAATATAAGATCTATGATTTCAAATTCGTAGAAACTCACTTCCTTTGGTATGTGGACTTTCTATGGCGTTACGGGATTGAATATCAAACTTCCGGTGGAAATATTCCTTTAAAGTCCTACAACCGTGAAGAGCAACCTACGACGGCGAAAGAGACGCGAATAGCTTTGCACTATCGCTTGTTGCCCGTGTGGAAAGAGCTGCGCCCGACCTTGAAGCTGATGTCGTTTAAGAGTGAGTTCCAAACCACGAATGATGATGAGTATGTGGTGTCATCAAGTGCTTCGGGCATCGGCCTGGGCGTAAATCTGCATTATCTTTTTGGTGATAACTTGTACAAAAAAGACAAAGGCTTCGGTTGGAGCTTTAATCGTATCTATGCCGATTTCGGATATTTCCCTTCCTATTCGGTTTCAGATACGGGCGTACAACGTGGAACAAGTTCCTCAGGCACTATGATGGAATTTAAAGTCGGGGCGACGGCGTTGTTTTATTGGAGCGCGATCCCTTGGATTAAAAGGTATTCGTTGGATATCAGCTATGGAATGTACCAATCGCAAGTCACCTTCAGTGGAGATGTGAAGAATGCGGCGGATGGTGTTTATGATATTCCACCAGGACAGACTTATAGTGAAAGTCAGACATATCTGAAGGTTATGTTCGGCTTAAGATTAGATGATCTCCTCAGTAAAGTGATGAAGCCACGATGACACCGAAGTTATTGTTAATTCTAACAGCGTTACTTTCTTCTGCATGGGCCTTCGCTCAGGCCAACAAGGATTCATTGCCGGCTCAAGGCAGCACGCAGATTCGTGCAGAAGATCTTTTAGATAAACTGGATTTCAATCCCACGAGTATTCCTGTCGCGTTGGAAGGAACGGCCGACGCCGAGAACCTGGAAGAAAAACCAACTCCGCTTGTGGAATATATCATCGATAGCTCGGGCTCCATGGGCCAAATCCTCTCGAATAAGAAAACGAAGATTTTCGTCATGAAGAAGATCCTATCGCGTTATCTGGTTTCGCAGTGGACGGAAAAAAGTTCGAGCGGTATGCGTGTGATTGGTTCTCGTCGTAAAAAAGATTGTAAGGATAACTATCTGGCGATCCCTCCAGGAAACGCAAAACTGGGCGTGATTGAAGGAACCGTGAAGACCATGGATCCGATGGGGATGACGCCGTTGTATGATTCCATGAAGGATGCCTATAAAGATCTCTCTGGATACGCCGGGCCACGCCGAATCGTCGTCTTTACTGACGGCGAAGAAACTTGTGGCAAAGATCCCTGTAAGTTCGCAAAAGAGGTCATGCAAAAAGATGTGGATTTCAAATTCTTCGTCATCGCTTTTGGTCTAAAAGGCCAAGAAGAGACTTTGCAGAAGTTAAAGTGTATTGGAGATGTTCATCAAGCCGATGATGAAGACCAATTAGATGATCTGTTCCAAGATATCAATAAGGACCTGAACCCCAATAAAAATCTTTTCGTCGACAGCCCTGAGCCCAAAGCCACAGTGTTTTTGTTCAGAGCCGAAACTCCAAATGAGATCTATCGAAGATTTCAAGCTTCCTACGGTATCGAAGTTCCTCCGGGCCGCTATTATGCGGTGGTGAATTTGAAACCGAAGTACCGCTTTAAAGAATTCTTCATTCCTCCTAAAAAGAAAGTGACCCTAAAGGTCCGCGGTGAGGGGCATTTCAAAGCGGAGTTCGTCGACGGTTTGATGAAAATTGAATTGTTGAACAAGAATCGCAAGGTCGTAAAACGTTTTAACAGCGATGAACGAGTGGCATTGCCTCCGGGCCGCTGGGGACTGCGTATGTACAGAGATCCATTCTATGAAAAGACCATTAACGACTATCTGATTGTTCCCAATGGCGAGTACGAATATAATATCGAAGAGGCCGGCGTCGCCTATGTGGAAGACCCGGCGC
>JAGIAF010000181.1 GCA_017745015.1 Bdellovibrio sp.
GAGACAGGGTGTGATGACTCCGCTTATCGAGCGCAACACGGCGATTCCTACTAAGAAATCACAAGTGTTCTCGACAGCAGCAGACAACCAACCAGCGGTAGACATCCACGTTCTTCAAGGTGAGCGTAAGATGGCTGGCGACAACAAAACGTTGGGCCGTTTCGAGCTAGTGGGTATTCCACCAGCTCCACGTGGTGTGCCTCAAGTTGAAGTAACATTCGACATGGACGCCAACGGTATCCTTCACGTTTCTGCGAAAGATATGTCTTCTGGTAAAACTCAGCAGATCAAGATCACTGCACAAAGTGGTATGTCTGAAGCGGAAATCAAACAAGCCGTTGCAGATGCTGAAGGTCACGCAGAAGAAGATAAACGTAAAGCAGAAGCAGTTACGAACAGAAACAACTTGGACAACTTGGTTTACCAAACCGAGAAATTGATCAAAGATTCTGGTTCGCAATTGCCAGAGGCTGAAGTTAAAAAAGCAAACGATGCGATTGCTGATGCGAAAAAAGTTCTTGAGAACAAATCCGCAGACGCAGCTCAGTTGAAAACTGCTTTCGATACACTTCAATCTTTGACTCACACAATGACTTCTGAGCTTTACAAAAAGCAAGGAGCTCAACCAGGTGCGGAAGCTTCCGGCAATAACGGTGGCGGCCAACCAGGCGGCGAGAAAAAAGATGGCGGCGACGACGTGATCGACGCTGACTATAAAGACGTGAACTAAGTCTAAAAAATCAAAGCCGGGGCAAAACCCCGGCTTTTTTTTTGAGGTTTGAGATGGAACTGCAAGAAGTCTTTGAAAATGCCAGAAGCCAAAAGCTGAAGCGCGGTGATGTGATTTACAAAATGGGCGACAAGCCAGAAAATCTCTATTTCCTCAAAGAGGGCTTGGTTGGTCTTGTCGTTTGGGGAGAGTCAGGGCGTGATCATCTCGTCCGGCTGTTTAAAGCAGGACAAATTTTTGGTCATCGCAGTTTTTTTGCGCAGGAAAAATACCATGCGTCCGCGACAGTTTTGCAAGACACAGAAATTTTAGTTCTATCGAAGCAAGAAATGCGTGAGCGCATGAAAGGCAATTGTGATTTAGCTGAAAAGTTACTTGAAACTTTGGCGCGAGAGTTGCGTCTTTCAGAGCAACGCCAAGTGGTGCTGACAGAGAAAGACGTCACCGCCAGAATCGCTGAGGCAGTGGTGTATTTTAAAGAGCTTCATCCCACGCACTCGTGGACTCGGCAAGAGATTGCAGATTTTTGCGGGACGACGACACCGACGGTGATCAGAACCTTGGCGAAATTCGTGGATGACGGCCTCATTGATCAACGAGGCCGTGAGATCGTAATTCTAAAAAAAGAGGAACTATTGGCGCAGGGGCATCTTTAGGTAACTCACGCCATTGTCCTCTGCCGGTGGCAAGTGGCCTGCGCGAATATTGATCTGAATACTTGGCAGTAAAAGTTTCGGCGCGCTTAAAGTCGCATCACGTTTCGTTCTAAACTCGACGAACTCCGCCTTAGTCGTTTGGCCCTTCAACTGAATGTTTTCAGTTTTCTGCTGACCTACAGTGGTTTCAAATTTCAATTCACGGCCGTTCGGCTGATAATCATGGCCTACGAAAATGCGCGTGGAGTCCGGCAGCGCATAGATCTTTCCATTCACAGAATCGTACAACGCTTCAGCGCTTCCCGCTGGGAAGTCGCAGCGGCCAGTGCCGGAGTCTGGCATAAAGATCGAGTCTCCCGTAAAAAGAGCATCTTCAATCAAATAAGACGCGCAGGCCGGAGTGTGGCCCGGGGTAAAGAACACTTTGATTTTGAGTGAACCTGCCTCCAGGACTTGGCCCTCCTTCAGAAGGACGTCAAAGTCGACGCCAAAGACATTGAAGTCTTTAGGCATATTGAAAACCGGTTTAAAAATCTTTTGCACTTCGGTGATGCGCTCGCCAATGGCCACCTTGATATCTGGAAAGAACTTTTTAAAGAGCTGTGAACTGGAAAGATGATCCGCATGGGCGTGAGTTTCCATCACAAAGTGTGGTTGAAGTTTATTCTCTTTTAAATAAGCAACGACTTGGTCCAAAGATTTGGTCGTAAGTTTTGAGGCTGCTTGATCATAGTCCCAAACCGGATCGATAACGACAGCATCCAGAGTCTTTGGATCATGCACCACATAAGTCAGTGTGGACGTCGCTGGGTCAAAGAAGTGTTGGATATGGATCTTGTTCATATTGAGACTCCTTAAAAATATCCCGGGGATCACTGTCCCAGAATAGAGCTTAAAACTCACAACCGTTATGTCGGCCATCATAATAAGCTCAGCAAGAATAGCTTTAGGATGGGTGCATGTGAAGGAGAAAGATTTATGCGCGAGATTACTTGTCAGGAGCTGCAAAAACGAATCCACCAAGTACGCATTGTTGATGTCCGCACGCCCGAGGAATATACCGGAGAATTAGGACACATCGCCCAAGCGGAGCTTGTGCCTTTGGGGCCAGCGTTAATAGACTTTTTAAAGTCGCAGCCCTTGAACGAGGAGATTGTCTTTGTCTGTCGAAGTGGGGCACGCTCTGGACAGACAACGCTCTTGAGTGAAGAAATGGGTTTCACTAGAACTTTTAACATGATCGGTGGAATGTTGAAATGGAACGAACTGAAATTTGCGACGGAAGGAACATAAAATGATGCAATCGATTTTAATGGCTCTGGCCGGCGGTGCGCTGATTGGTGTGGCGGCATCTTTAATGCTGCTATTTAACGGACGAGTGACGGGGATTAGTGGAATCACCAATGGACTTCTGAGTTATGTCAAAGGCGATTACCTGTGGCGCTTCGCTTTTGTTTTAGGATTGATTCTTGGCGGAGTGGTCCTTGGTGCAACTCATCCGGAAATGTTCGTCAATACCACTAACAGAACTTCAGTTATGGTGGCTATCGCCGGAGTCATTGTCGGCTTTGGCACTGTCTTAGGAAGCGGCTGTACCAGTGGTCATGGCGTTTGTGGTATCTCACGCCTGTCGCCGCGATCGTTGATTGCCACCGGTGTTTTCATGGTAGTGGGAATGCTTGCCGCTACTGTCTTAAAATTTGTGATCGGAGCTTAAGATGTTTCAGCATAAGCATTTTCAAGTCATAGCTGCTTTTTCCGTAGGTTTGATTTTTTCATTGGGACTGGGAATTTCGGGAATGACTCAGCCTCAGAAGGTCATTGGTTTTCTGCAACTAGGAGAAGGGTGGGACCCTTCCTTGATGTTTGTGATGATGGGCGCGATTCCAGTCCATGCTCTGGTTTACTATTTCGTTCGTGGTAAGAAGACGCCGCTCTTTGATTCTAAATGGCATGTTCCAACCTCGCGCGAGATCACCAAGCCGTTGGTGATAGGAAGTGCGCTGTTTGGTTTTGGATGGGCCTTGGGAGGCTTTTGTCCGGGACCTGCATTGACCTCTGCAGGAGCCGGTGCACCCAGTGCTGTGATTTTTGTAATATTCATGTTTGTTGGAATGATTCTTCGGCGAGTTTATCAGCGTTTCTCGAAAAGCTAAAATGAGGTGATTCATGGAGATGTTGGGATATTTTGGAGCAACCTTAATCGGAATTTCTTTGGGATTTTTAGGCGGTGGAGGTTCGATTCTGGCTGTACCTTTGCTAGTCTATATTTTTAAGATTCCCGCGAGCAATGCCACACTTTATTCGCTGTTCATCGTCGGCTTGACCAGTCTTATCGGATTTTCTCGAGCCGCATTGCGAGAGCAAGTGAGTCTGCGGGCGTTGTTCAGTTTTGCGGTTCCCAGTTTGCTGGGAGTTTTGTTAGTGCGCAGAATTTTGCTGCCGCTGATGCCCGTGAGTTTTGATCTGGGGGTGTTAAGCTTCTCTAAAGATACCTTAATCATGACTGCATTTGCCGTGGTGATGTTGCTAGCTTCGTTAGCGATGATTCGCCCACAAAAAAGTTCTGCCGCAGAAGCACCCGACCCTTGGAGCAGGGCCATGGCCAAAGCGTTGGGGGTCGGGGCGGTCACAGGTTTTGTTGGCGCCGGGGGTGGATTTTTGATTGTTCCTGCTTTGGTGGTCATGAGTCGCATCCCCATGAAGGTCGCGGTGGGGACTTCTTTAGGTGTTATTGCTTTTAATTCCCTCATCGGATTTGCCGGCGATGCTATGGGCGGAATAAGTATTGATTACTTCTTTTTGGTGAAGTTATCTGTTTTGGCTGTTGCGGGATTATTCTTAGGATCTTATTGGGGACAAAATACCTCCGAGAAGTCTTTAAAACCTCTTTTTGGCTACTTCACTCTTGTGGTCGGTGCGTTGATCTTTATGGCGCAGTTTTCAAAAAACTAATCAGAGACATTTAGTATTGACCTCACTCTTGAGGGGAATAGGATAAATACTCAAGGTGTGAGGTCAAATTATGCACAATGAGATTTATCCTGTTGAACCATCCGTAGAAAAAAACGCTTTAATCAATCAAAAGCAATACAAAGAAATGTATGAGCGTTCGATCAACGATCCAGAAGGCTTCTGGGCAGATCAAGCGGAGCGTCTGCACTGGTTTAAAAAATGGGACAAAGTTAAAGAAACATCTTTCAACAAACCTGTCAGCATCAAATGGTTCCAAGGCGGAAAGTTAAACGTTTCCTATAACTGTATCGATCGTCATTTAGAAAAGCGTGGCGATAAAGTGGCCTTCACATGGGAACCTGACAGCCCCGAGATTCCAGTCAAAAAAGTGACTTACAAACAGTTGCACACAGAAGTGTGTCGCTTCGCCAACGTTCTTAAAAAAATGGGCGTGAAAAAAGGCGATGTCGTTACGATCTATATGCCAATGATTTTGGAAACGGTTTACGCGATGTTGGCGTGCACGCGTATCGGTGCGGTTCATTCAGTGATCTTCGGTGGTTTTGCGCCTGATTCAATTTCTGATCGTCTGATTGACGGACAATCTAAATTCATCATCACCGCGGACGCTGGCTATCGCGGCAGCAAAGTGATCGCGCTAAAAGAAAATATCGATAAAGCAGCGGCGAAGGCCGGCATCGTCGAAAAAGTTTTAGTGGTGCAATACTCTAAGACGGCTATTGAGATGAAAGAGGGGCGTGATTTTTGGTATCACGATATGGTCACACAAGTGGGTGATCACTGTGAGCCCGAGCCAATGGATGCGGAAGATCCTCTGTTCATTCTGTATACTTCCGGTTCAACGGGAAAACCCAAAGGGGTTTTACATACGACAGGTGGCTACTTGCTTTTCGCAAGCATGACTCAACAGTATGTTTTTGATTTGCACGAAGACGATGTTTACTGGTGCTCGGCCGATGTAGGTTGGGTGACGGGGCATAGCTATATCGTCTATGGTCCTCTTTCGAATGGCGCAAGCAGCGTTTATTTTGAAGGTGTTCCAAACTATCCAACACCCTCGCGCTTTTGGGAGATCATTGATAAGCACCAGGTTTCTTTATTTTATACTTCGCCAACAGCCCTTCGCTCATTGATGCGTGAAGGGGATGAGGCTGTAAAGAAAACGTCGCGTAAATCTTTGCGCGTGCTTGGTACCGTCGGGGAGCCGATCAATCCTGAGGCGTGGGTTTGGTATCACGATGTTGTCGGTGAAAAACGTTGTCCGATTGTAGATACTTGGTGGCAAACAGAAACGGGCGGAATTTTAATTTCTCCTTTGCCGGGCGCCATTGCACAAAAACCAGGTTCCGCAACTTTGCCATTTTTTGGAGTGAAACCAACGTTACTGACGCCGGAAGGTAAAGTCATCGAAGGTGAGGGTGAAGGTGTCTTGGCCATCGCCGATTCCTGGCCTGGGCAAATGCGGACGGTGTATGGCAATCACCAGCGCTTTGAAGAAACTTACTTCTCAACTTATGCCGGTTACTACTTCACGGGGGATGGGTGTCGTCGCGATAAAGATGGTTACTACTGGATCACAGGTCGTGTGGATGACGTTATCAACGTGTCTGGTCACCGCTTGGGAACGGCAGAAATTGAGTCGGCGCTGGTTGCTAACCACCGAGTCGCTGAAGCCGCGGTTGTGGGTTACCCTCATGATATCAAAGGCCAAGGGATTTATGCCTTTGTGACTTTGAAAACAGGGGAGACTCCAACCGAAGAGATCCGTAAAGAGCTGATCCAAACAGTTCGTAAAGAGATTGGCCCGATTGCGACCCCAGATCTTATCCAATGGGCGCCTCGCCTGCCTAAGACTCGTTCTGGAAAGATCATGCGCCGAATCCTACGTAAAATCGCAGAGAACCAGCCGGAACAGTTGGGAGATATTACGACGTTATCTGAGTCCGGAGTTGTCCAAGAGCTAGTGGACAACCGAATGAACAAATGATAGGTTGCCCGCTATGACAACACGCATGATGATTTTAGTAATGATGGTTTTGGGTGCAGCATTCTCTCGTTTGATTCCGCACCCGTGGAATTTCACCGCTATCGGCGCAATGGCTCTTTTCGGTGGCGCGCATTTCTCTAAAAGAATGTCATTGGTTATTCCAATGGCAGCTCTTTTCTTGAGCGACCTGGTTTTGGGTCTGCACTCCACGATGCTTTATGTGTACTTGGGTTTTGCAGTTATCGTAGTGATGGGTTGGAATTTGACTGAAAAGAAATCTGTGGCTCGCATCGCAGGTCTTTCTTTGGCAGCAAGTTCTGTGTTCTTCCTGGTTTCAAACTTTGGTGTTTGGGCGATGGATGGTATGTATTCACAAAACTTTGAAGGTCTTGTGAGCTGTTACGTAGCGGCGATTCCATTCTTCGGCAACCAAGTTGCTGGGGACTTGTTCTTCAGCGGTGTGATGTTCGGAGCGTACGAACTTTTGAAAAAGTACTCTCCGCAAACATTGGGCGCGAAAATCGCTTAAGCCTTTTGAGAAATGATTTTTTGAAAAGGCTCCAGTTATGGAGCCTTTTTTATTTGGTAAGTTGAGATGAGTTCTAAGTTAGGTCTGCACAGACCCATCCTTGATGGCAAAGTTAATTTTCCGTTGTGTTTGGCGCCCATGGTGGGTCTTACGCACGTGGCTTTGCGTGAAGTGATGCGCGAGTACTTACCCAAAGATGCTTACACAATCTGGCCGACAG
>JAGIAF010000182.1 GCA_017745015.1 Bdellovibrio sp.
TTTGACAAGAATGCTTTGAAAACACAAGAAGAGAAGCTCTGTTATTTCTCTTCCTTCTTTTTTGGATAGTACTCGTGAGGAACTTCCAATCCACGACGAACAATTTTCTCTGTCATGATTGAGTTCTTCATTAACAACGATGAAACAATATAGGCAATCGAGCAACAACCCAAAAGAGGTATGAGTCCCAACGGTTGTTTTGTCGCTTCAAGGGCAAACAACACTGATGTGAGCAAAGCGCGTGAAGATCCTGCAAATAGGGCCGCCATACCTACCAAAGCCATGGCATGAGGATCTGTCTGCAATACAGGGAAGTAGTTAGAAAGCAAAGTGCCGACAATAAAACCAAATGCCGATCCCAATGTCAGAAGGGGTGCCAAGGTTCCACCGGAAGTTCCACTGCCCAAAGCAATGGCCCAAGATAAGAACTTCCAAACCAAAATGCTGCAAGCCATACTAACCGTAAGAGAACCGCTCAAGCTCATGGAGATATTGTTATAACCCACACCCAAACTGCGCGGTTCGATCAGGCCGATAATACCTACAGCCAATCCACCAAGAGCTGGCCACCACATCCAATGTAAAGGGATTTTTTCAAAGTGATCTTCAATCCAGTAAATGGATTTAGTCACCATCACACACATCAATCCCATAACTACGCCAAAGGCTAAAAACACTAAAAGATTTGGAATGGAGGTATTTGTAAGAGCGGGCATTTCAAAAAAAGAATCGGTTGAAACAAAGATCGATCGCAAAGTTGCGGCCACCACCGTTGCTAATGCTACGGGTACAAAAGATTTTGCACGGAATTCAAATAGCAAAAGCTCAATAGCAATCATCACGGCGGACAGGGGAGTGCCAAAGATCGCCGTCATACCCGCAGCTGCACCTGAGGCGAGCAATATCTTTCTTTCATAAGGAGACACCGGAACAATCTGACCAAGCCAAGAACCGAGAGCACCACCTGTTGCGATGATTGGGCCTTCTGCACCGAAGGGACCACCCGAGCCAATAGCCACTGCAGAAGAAAGTGGTTTCAGGAAAGTGATACGACGGGGAATACGGCTTTCGCGTTGTAAGATATTTTCCATGGCTTCGGGAATCCCGTGACCACGAATAGCTTTTGAGCCCCAACGAGCCATCACACCAACGATCAATCCTCCCAAGACCGGAATGATAATGGCAAACCAACCCAAAGTGTTTTCTCCTGGAGCGCGCTCTGTCAGAGAGAAACTTTGAAAGTAAAAGACATTGGTGAAGAGTTGAATACCCATCAACAAAAGTTTTGCGGCGATCAAACTTAAAAGAGCGACGACACAACTAAGAGTACAAATTAAAATCACCCGACGACGACGAACCAATTCATTTTCTGCCACAAATACCTCGAGCCTTCGCGTTTTATCTTTTGCTAGAACAGGGTCAATGCATTGGACCTTGCATCGAAACGGTGTGTCATGAGTTAATGAACCCATGAAACTCATCTCAATAGTTTTTTCTCTGACTTTTTCACTTCACGTCTTTGCACAAAACCAAGAGTTCGATGCGAAATACTTTGCGCATAAGCGCGGATGCTTTTTGCTCTATGATATGAAAACAAAAAAATTTGAGAAACATATCAATCCTGAAAACTGCAAACTACAATTACCAGCCGCTTCCACTTTCAAGGTCCCTTTGGCTGTGATGGCCTTTGATGCCAAAGTACTAAAGAATGAAAAAGAAGTTCTGCGTTGGGACGGAGTTCAGCGCAAGCCAGAGTGGGATCACGATCAGAATGCACAATCTTGGATGAAAGACTCTGTGGTATGGTTTTCCCAAAGACTCACACCTAAATTGAGAGAGTGGCGTCTTAAGAAGTATCTCAAGAAATTCAACTACGGAAATCAGAACCTTTCCGGTGGAATAACTGAAGCGTGGTTGATGCCTCCAAATGCGATAGGCACACCACTTTCTATTTCAGCTTATGAGCAAGTGGATTTCATGAGTAAACTCTGGTCTGACCAGTTGCCGGTTTCACACCGCGCGCAGCGACTGACCCGAGAGATCACCTTCCTGGAAACCTCCCCAAAGAGCTTTAAGCTGAGCGGAAAAACCGGTTCTAGCTTCTATGATAAGAAGAATAACATTCGTCTTGGCTGGTTTATTGCTCACCTGGAAGGCGGCGGGAAAGAATATATCGTGGTTACGAACTTCTCGGACCTCAAACCCTCTCCAGAACAAGAGTTTGGCGGACTAAAATCTAAAGAGATTACAAAAGCCATCCTCAACGATATGGGCCTGTGGTAGAACCAGAGCACCTATGGAAAATACTTGTGTTGTTTGTTTTAAGCCAAAGCCGACTCTTTCATGCGGATCTTGCGAAAGTGCAGTTTGTAAGAAGTGTGCACAATTTCTTGAAGAAGGCAGTTTCTCTTTCATGTCAGAGGCGCCTGCGCTTTCAAAGCATACAACTTTCTGTGGCCCTTGCTATGATTCGGCGGTTGCCCCAGCACTTGAGGACTACCAAGCCGCTTGGAACAAAGCCAGAGGCATCGTGATGTTCTTCATGGAAGATTCTAAGCAAACGCGCTTCTTCAGCCGTAAAGAAAAAGAAGTTAAGATCGAAGACTGTCCTGATAAAGATGAAGTGTTGTTGCGCCTTGGTTTCCACGCCGTTGAAAAAGGATTCAATGCGATGGTGGATGTCGAAGTGAATTATAAGAAAATCCGTAAGGGTGGTACTTATACGACCACTTCGTGGAGCGGAGTCGGTATCCCAACTCAGGTGACGTCTAAGAGACTCCTCGATTAGGATCTCTCCGCCCCACCCCACTCAAGGAATCACTGAACAGTGATCCAGACGTTTCTCACGCCATAGCTGCGAACAAGTCGATTGAACATATAAGCGTTATCGGGGTGCATGCGAATGCATCCGTGCGAAGCTTTTTGACCGAGTTTTGGCCAATTGGCTTTCGGAGTTCCATGCAAAGCAAAACCGCCCGTGATAAACACGGCGTACGGCATATTGCCTAGTCCATTCCAGTCACCACCAGGATATTTGCCAGATGTGTAGCGATCATAGATACGACCATCGGGATGGCGGTCAAAGTTTGGAGTGCCATATCCGGGGATGCCGGTTGAAACGGCCCAGGAGCCTCGGGCACTACCATTGACATACAAATACAGACGTTGAGAGCCTTTAGAAACTTGCGCCCAGACCGCACAGTTACTTCGTGAACAACCACCGAACACCCCAATGGCGTCATCGATGATGGTATTGATATGGGCTGGTTTACCAGTTTCTTCTTCGTAGATTTGGTCGTATTGCTTCAAGACATTTTCAATATTGGGATCAAACGGATTGATATCTTCCAGCATGTTAGGAATGCGGTCATCGTCGATGTAATACGATTCTTCGGCGTGAGCTGCAGTTCCTGTCAAAAGCAGCGCTGCGAGACTGAAACATGTTAAGTGGAGTTTTGTTTTCATGTCGCACCTCAATTTTTGAGTGGGTTGAACATGCCCACAGTGTACGCCTGCGTACAAAAAATTGAGGTTTTCCTGGTCTATGAAAAACAGATGACATGAAAAGTGGAAACGGATTTGTCTCCACTCACTCGACTTACACTACATCTTGGTCTGGAAGGCGGGGCAGAAGCAGAGTGTCGTTCTCGATATTCGTCATAACGAAGTCGAACTGATGTTTCAAAAGTTCGTTGCGGCAAATAGTGCGGCAGAACAAGAATGTGAAGTACATGCGTTCTTTCTCTGTGAGCTTGAACAAGTCCCATAGGAGGGGGAGCGTATCCAGAGAGAAATGTCTCTTCTTATCAAGCACAAGTTTCACGAAAGTTTTAGAAACATCGAGCTTGTCAGCACAGAATTGCAGAGAGAAGGTGTACTTCTTCGCTTTTTCTTGCACGAATTTCTCTTTTAAAAAGTCTCTGTAATCTGGATATGATCCAATGTGTATCGACATAAACATACTTTATCTCATTTATATTTTTTTATTGAATGGAACTTTGTGTGAGCTAGGTCGTGATCGCTTCTTTTCGTTTACTATGAGTAGACAACGCCCTATACCTTGTGACTGCTTTGATGATCTCTATGTGTTCCGAGATTGTATACAGTCGATCGCTCTTAGACTCAGATGATGTCGGATGATCCATTGGTTAGTGTTCATTGAAAAGAAGTGTTCACAAGATTTGAGTACAGAGAGAGTAGGGAAGTTTTATCTTCCCCACTCGGTGATTCACACTTCCAATTCAAACCTGAATTAGTTGCGGTCTTGATCCAGAGCGATTTCCATTCTGTTCAAGCCCAAGTTCACGCCGAAGCCTCTTGCGAATTGAAGAGATACTTTCAACGCCATAGTTGGCAAATCAATGCGAGTTGCAGTGATCACGCCTACGCCACCAATGATAGCGCCTTGTGCTTGAGCTACGTAATAAGTACCAAGGATGGATTCTGGGTTCGTATCGAAAAGAGCTATTTCAGCCGCTTGACCTGTCAAAGTCATGTGACCCAATGCTACTTGTGGAGAAAGTGGTTTAGCTTTCATTTTAACTGTTACAGGGTATTCAGCAGTTTCGCCAGTGGGGCTCATGCAAGACAAAGTGCCTTTGCCGTCATATTGGTAGTTACCAAGGATAACTTTAAAGCCAGAAGCTTCACCTTTAAAGTTCAAGTTACAAGCCCATGCTGGAGCTGTGAATGCGTGAGCTGAAGTTGCGCCCAATACGATCGCTAGTGCCAAGAATGCTTTTTTCATTTTAATCCTCCTCAGGATTTATGTGTTTCTCAATTCAATTTCCGCGTTGTGCGGTATGGGCTAAGGATTAATCCAGGGTTCGGGACATGTCTAGACCCCAAACGGGACATAGTGTCCCGAACGTTAAAAACGGGACAAGATGTCCCGAATGCTTGCGTTAAAGCAATTTTTGGTATTATAAGGACGCCATGGATATCAATGTAAAAAGTCTACTAATGCAGGAGCTCACGAAACGCCAAACGCGCAACTCGTCTTATTCGTTGCGCGCCTTTGCTCGTGATTTAGATCTGGGTTCGACTACTCTTTCCGATGTACTTGCCGATAAAAGGTCTCTCTCAAAGACCAATCTTGAAAAGGTGATGGAGAAGCTTTTGGTCTCTCCTCTAGAGAGAGAAGTTCTTTGGTCCAAGTACAAAGAGAATCATTCTCGCCTGGAGGTCACCGAAGAGCTTATTCTGAAAGAGGATGAGTTTCGTCTGATAGCGGATTGGCATTACTTGGCGATTTTGAATCTTGCAAAGATTCCTGAAAACAAGGCCACGCCTGAGTGGATTGCTACGCGGTTGGGTATTTCTGAAGAAGAAGCTGAACATGCTCTAGAGCGTTTACTCAGAATGGAACTCCTGAAGAAAAGTCGGAATCGCTTGGTGCGTACTGCAAAACCGATCGCGACATCGGGAGATATTCCATCAGCTGCAATTAGAAAGCACCATACGCAGAATTTGCATTTAGCAGAGCAATCACTCCACCGCGATCCGGTAGAGACGCGACAGTTCTATTCTATGACTGTTGCCGTGAACCCTGAAAAATTACCCTTAGTAAAAGACATCGTAATTAAGGCTCGTAAAAAAATTGGAGATTTGTTAGAAGACGGGTCACTGTCTGAGGTTTACACATTCTCCTTCCAGTTGTTCCCGTTGACGAAACTTCAGAAGACTACGGAGGATCACAATGCGTAAGTTGGTTCAATCAATTAAAATGATTCGCGCTTTGGCAGCAGCAGTTGTTGTCGTGTCAGCATCAGGAGCATTCGCTTGGGGTGGTGACGTTGTAAATAACGGCGGCGGTATTGCTGAAAAGAACGTTATCTACGCTTACGAAAAGCTCGATAAGTATCTTAAGACCTGTTTGAAGTCAGATCTCTGCAAATTGAATTCGCAACAACGTTATATGTTGGCGCAGATCTCCGGTGGTCTGAATCAAGAGTACAAATCCAATCAATTGCGTTTTGCTTCGGAATCAAGGACTCCGGGCTTCTTTATGATTGACGGTTTGGTTCGCGTTGCCAAAACTGGCAACGCCATCGGCAGCGCGATCTATATCAACTCAGACTTACTTTACACGAAAACTGAAAGTGGCGAATACGAAGCCATGACAATTCCCGAAGCGGTTGCAGTTTTGATTCACGAATTGGGTCATCACTATTCAAATGCAAGCCATGAGGAATTGGATCTTTTGGGTGTGCGCGTATCGTTGATGCTTCAACTAAAAGTAAGCACAACTCCTTTGATTCCCTGGAGCAGTGCTATTTCTGCGAACGTGATCTCGGGTCTTTCTTTGAATGACTATCCTGAAGTTATCTTGAATGTGGGTGAGTCGATGATCGATATCAGTAAACAATATGCTGATGTGGTGATGTGCCACCGTATGGCGATCCCAATTCCAATATTGCCGATTCCAGACATCGAGCTTGGTGCAAGAAAACCAGCTGGCTCTATGCTTTACAATGTTCACTGGGATAAGCTTGAAGAGAACAACGGTAAAATGAAAGTGCGTATGGAAGCGAATGTTTCTAATAACTGCATTTATAGAACAAACGTCGGCATCCGCAATAACGACTATAAGCTTTCTATCAGCTTCACAGCGAATCAAATCATGGGTAAATGGGTTTATGATCCAACCAGCCTGGTGATTAATCAGTACCGCGATCCATGGTACAAGATCATTAAGCTCTCTTTAAATCCACTTTACTTCTAAAATACAAAAAAACCGGTGTCGCCACCGGTTTTTGTTTTTATTGCTTTGTTTGAGTTGCGGCCAGATAACCTTCGTAGTCGATGTGGTTGTCATATACGACTCCACCATCAATTTCGATAATACGGTTTGCTACCGTTTGGACTAGTTCGTGGTCGTGGCAAGTGAAGATCACAGTGCCTTTAAAACGCTTCAGACCCTCATTTACAGCCGTGATGCCCTCGAGGTCCAAGTGGGCCGTAGGTCCATCAAGGATAAGGATATTAGAGCCAGCCAGCATGATTTTAGAGAACATGCAGCGAACTTTCTCACCACCCGAAAGAACATTTGGTTTTTTC
>JAGIAF010000183.1 GCA_017745015.1 Bdellovibrio sp.
CTTCTGGGTCATGCTCCACCCACCCTGGTTTCGGGTAAATTTGCTTGAACGTTTCGCGAGCTTCGGAGACAAGACCTCCGGCTTGATTGATAATGCAAACTCGGGAGCTGGTTGTCCCTTGGTCGATGGCCATGATAAAAGAAGAAGACATAAACTCACCTTTTTGCTTGCCCGCCAAAGCTCAAGCGACGGCAGGGGGATGACTTAAATATCATGATGAATTTCCTGCAGAAACCCAACGAAAAAATATTCGGATTAAAGAACCTCGACAGGGACACATTGATCTATCGAGTTCTTCCCCGTTTTCTGTTGGAAATCCTTCGCAAATACTTCCGCATGGAAGTCGAAGGTGCCGAGAAAATTCCTCGTCGTGGCGCCTGCATTATCGCTCCGAACCATTCCGGTTATTCAGGCTTTGATGCCTTCTTGCTTGGCCACATTGTTCAGGAAGAAGGAAAGCGCGTCCCACGCGTCCTTACTCACCACTTTTGGTTTCTAACTGAAACCACAGCAATTCCTGCTCACAAAATGGGTTTCACTGAAGCGACTTATGAAAACGGCATCAACGCTTTAAAGAAAGGCAATGCCATCGTTCTTTTCCCCGAGGGCGAGCAAGGCAATTTCAAACCGACGACAGAACGCTATCAGTTGCAAGAATTCAAACGCGGTTTCGTACGCATGGCCCTTGAAACTCAATGCCCTATCGTTCCGGTTGTGATCTTGGGTGCGGAAGAAACTCATATCAATTTGAAGAAATTGAAGTTCACGAAGTTCTTGAAGGGCTCGGTCATTCCGTTGCCACTGAACGTATTGCCACTTCCTGCGAAATGGCGCATTCGTTTCTTGGATCCAATTCACTTGCCGTATAAGCCCAGCGCCGTTGATGATGCAGATCTCGTTCATGAGATCGCTCAAGATATTCAAGAGCGCATGCAAGCCGCTGTTGAAGAAGAAATCAACAAACGCGGCAATCCGTTTTTATAGGCGTTGATTTTTTCATTTTAACAAGGCGGAAGGAGGAGGCGCACTATTAGTACGTCGACGACGACCAACGAAGGTAAAATGAAAAAGGCAATGCCGTTATTGTTTTGCTGGAGTCTTATTGGAGTCTGGGAGATCATCGCCTACTGTTTTCAGTAGCTCATGCCATTTCAAGGTCAAAACACCGGGGTCGTCAGCATTTCTACTGACTAACTGACTGACTAAAAGAGCTGCGAGCCCTACTGCGACGACCAGGAGGAGCACATACTCCACCACGATCTGACCACGGTTATTGTTCATACTAGAATGATATCACAGCTCCAAGGCTGCGCTAGCGCGAACTGGCTCTGCTGGACGCCAGTTTTCCATTGTGAGGCGCAAAGTATCGATCAAAAGATCCAATTTCTCATCTTCGATCGGTCCGCGAAGGCCCACGACCATGTCGTCATTCCATCTTTCGCACTCTAAAGGATGCTCATTTTTGGAGTTTTCAAAGGAAAGTTGGAAGCTGTCAGCTGTCGGGTAAATCATCACCAGGATGTTCGCGCCAGAGACTTTAGAAACTTCTTTTGCTTTTGCTACTTCTTTTGTCAGCTGTTGCTGAATCATGAAATAGATCTTCAAAGCCAAAGCTTCATGGAATTGTGCAAAGTAGATGCGAACGGGACCATCGAAGATGGCGCTATTAAAAGCAGGATTAAAATACTTCGACTGCATTAATGTAGTGTACGACGACCTCATCTTTTTGCTTCCCCCAAGCTACACCACAAGACTAGGAAGAAAAGGTGTCCTTATTCAAAGGAAATTTTAAGAATCTTAAATTTCATGACGCAGAATATCATTCCAAGCTGTCAAAAACCTTTTTTCCTCGAGAGAAAACAGCCTTCTTAGGACGCTCCCCTACACCATAGAACAAGCACTTCCAGTCCTGCTCAATGCACAAGATATCAGCACTCTTGCCGACTTCGATAGAGCCCACTTCTTTTTGCAAATTCAACGCGTGAGCCGCGCCCACAGTGTATCCTGCGATCACTTGAGGCAACGTCATCTTCATTTCCAATCGCGAAAGCAATCCCACAAGATTCAAATCTTGAGTCGGTGAAGTGCCGGGATTGAAGTCGGTCGCTAACGCCACTCGCGCTCCGGCCTCGATCAATTCTTTTGCGGGAGGATATTTCGTGCGCGTGTACAGGTCCGCCGTCGGAAGCATGACACATGTCACTTCCGATTTCGCCAAAGCCTTGATCTCTCGATCTGTGATTTGCAGCAAGTGATCACCGGAAAGAGCCCCGAGCTTCACTGCCAAATCACTGCCACCACTTAAAGACATTTGATCGGCATGAATCAGAATTTCAAAGCCCATCTCTTGAGCTTTGCGCAGATATCTTTCTGAAGCTTCCGCAGAGAAAAATCCTTTTTCAATGAACACGTCCACACGACGTGCCAATTTTTTCTTTTTTACGACCGGTAAAACTTCATCAGCCAAAAACTCTAAGTAGCTTTCATATGTTTTATATTCAGGAGGAAGAGCATGAGCCCCCAAGAACGTCGCGACAGTGCGCGCGCCTTGAAGGTCCTTCACCGCCTGCAGAACTTTCAACTCATCTTTAAGATTAAGAGCGTAACCAGATTTAACTTCTACGGTGGTTACACCCTGAGAAATAAAATGATTCAAACGATCTTGCCCCGTCGCCGCCAACTCTTTGACTGAAGCCTTCCGCGTGTGGCGCATCGTCGACAAAATCCCGCCACCTTTCGCAGCGATCTCTTGATAACTCACTCCCTGATTACGCATCTCAAATTCCGCGGCACGATCCCCAGCAAAAACCAAGTGCGTATGGCACTCCACGAACCCAGGCAAAACAGTTTTGCCCTTCATATCAATCTCTTTAACATTCTTCTTCGCCAGCGCCTTCGGCACTTTACCAGTAGGCCCCACCCACTGAATCATGCCTTTATCAAAAAGAACCGCCTGCTTCTCAAGAACCCCAAGATCCTCTTCCAAAACCCGACGCCCCTCTTTGCGAGCAGCACCTTCCAACGTCAACAATGTAGAAATATTTTTGAGCAATGTAGCCATAACGCCATCTAACCACACAGCCCACGTCAAGACAACCGCCCAAAGCCCCCAACGCGATACTGAAATGATCGAGAAACATCTGAGTTCAAAATCTCCCAATGAAAATTCACCATTTAAAAACCCACACGACGTGGGGCTCCTTCCCTTTAAAAAAAGTGCCTAGGCTGGCCCGCGTGCGAGTTCCGCAGGAACAAGTTTTAAGGAAGGAGAAAACAACAACATCGAGCCGATCGGCTCATAAACAAAAGGGAGAAAACACGAGCGAGGACTGTCCGAGCTAAGCGGGCCAGCCTAGGCACTTTTTTTTAAAGGGAAGGAGCCCGGCCGAGAGCTTCGACCGGGGTTTCCTATTATTGAACTTTGATAGATCGAGCTTTTGAAACTTCCGCTTTTGGAAGGGTCATTTGCAGAACGCCATCTTTGTATGCGGCTTCGATTTTATCGGCCGCAACTTGATGAGGCAGACTGAAAGAGCGTTGGAATTTACCCCAAGTTCTTTCAGAGTGCTTTTTATCTCCTTGTTCTTGAACGCGCTCACCAGAAATGGTCAGAACGTTGTCAGACATTTCGATCTTAATGTCTTCTTTTTTGAAGCCAGGCAGATCGGCAGAGACAAGATAAGCATTTTCTTTTTCTTCGATATCTACTGATGGCGAAAACTCCGCCATCGAGCGAGTTGCAGGAGTCAAACCGCGATCGAATTGATTCCAAAAATCTTCAAATTGACTGAAGATATCTGATGATGGAACACGACGAGCACTCCAAGGTGATAATGAACGAGACATATAATCCTCCTTAATACATAGATTATGTTTTAAATCGAGGAAGCTTCCGGATCACTTCTCATAATTAACTATGAGACGGTTTTTAGAGCTGTCAAGGCGAGCAAAATTTAAATATAAAAAAGCCCCGGAATTTGGTCCGAGGCTCTTTGATTTCATACAGTTACTATGTGGATGAAAACTATTTAGCTTTGCCTTGATTTGCGACAGCTTCGATCGCTGCTTTGACTTCATCCGCATCGCCGATGAATTCTTTTTTAATCACTTTAAGATCTTTATCAAGTTCGTACATCATTGGGATCCCAGTTGGCATGTTCACGCCCATGATTTCATCCGGAGTCATATTTTCAAGATGTTGCATCAATGCACGCAAGCTGTTGCCGTGAGCTACGATCAACACGTTCTCGCCCGCTTTGATTTTTGGAGCGATGGTGCTATTCCACAGCGGCAAGAATCTTGCGACCGTTTCCTTTAGAGACTCCGTGCTAGGCAAAAGTTTGGGGTCCACATGTTTGTAACGAGGATCATGACTTGGGTGACGAGGGTCACTCGTCTCCATCGCGGGAGGCATGACATCGTAAGAACGACGCCAGATTTTCACTTGGTCTTCGCCGTGGCGAGCCGCAGTCTCAGACTTGTTCAAACCTTGAAGGGCTCCGTAGTGTCTTTCGTTTAAACGCCAGTCTTTGTGGACTGGAAGCCACACCTGATCGATCTCATCGAGTACGAAATTCAGAGTTTTAATCGCTCTTTTCAGAACGCTTGTATAAGCCACGTCAAATTTGAAGCCTCTTTCATTAAGAGATTTGCCTCCTTTTATAGCTTCCGCTCGACCTTTTTCAGAAAGATCTACGTCCTGCCAACCAGTAAAGCGATTCTCTTGATTCCAAACACTCTCACCGTGTCTAATTAACACCAACTTATACACGTTTAAACTCCTTCAAATCCTTAAAAAAAAGAGCTATCATGACAGGGCTTCCTTGAATATCAAAACTCTTGATTTTGCTGCGCATTAACGCGTTACAAACTCCCGAGATTTTGAAAAAACAGAGCGCGTACGACTAAGTGAGGATTATCGTGAACAACAGTGGTATCAACAGTTCAAATCTTGAATACATCGAACAGCTTTATGCAGACTTCAAAACAAAGCCTGAAACACTCGTTCCAGAGTGGAGAAGTTTTTTTGAAGGTGTTGAGTTTGCCCAAGAAGGTAAATTCGGCATGTCTGACAAGGAACTTGCGGTCTTCCAGCTCATTCAGGCTTACCGTGCGAATGGTCACCTTGAAGCCAATCTAAATCCTCTTTACGCTCCTCAAACAAGCGAATTGCTTTCTTTGAAAGCTTTCGGTCTTGCGGATAAAGATTTAACTGCAAAGTTCCAAATCGGTTCTTTGATCGGCAAACAAAACGCAACTCTTGCTGACATCATCGCGCAATTGAAAAAAACTTACTGCGGTACCATCTCTTTGCAAGCGGCGGATGCAGCACCTGCGGAAGTGAAATGGTTGACTCAAGAGTTTGAAGGCAAAGCTTTCCAACTTTCTGCTGAAGACAAGAAAGCCGCATTAACGGCTTTAACTAAAGCTGAGACTTTGGAAAAATTCGTTCACACTCGTTACGTAGGTACAAAGCGTTTCTCTGTTGAAGGCGCTGACTCTATGATTCCAATGCTTGAAACTTTGACGAACAAAGGTTCCGCAGTAGGCATCAAAGAAATCTTCATCGGCATGGCCCACCGTGGTCGCGTAAATACTTTGGTAAACTATTTCGGCAAACCAGAAGAATACGTATTCGGTGATTTCAACGGTCCTCTGGAACTTGAAAAACCAGTGGAAGATTTCGATGGCGACGTGAAATACCACTTGGGCTACAAAACTGAAAAGAAAACAGCGACGGGTTCGGTACAAGCTACATTGGCTTACAACCCTTCTCACCTTGAAACTGTAAATGCCGTGGCTTTGGGTATGGCACGTGCGGCTCAAGACAATGGTGGCGATAAAAAATCTGTTGTGACTTTGTTGATCCATGGTGACGCAGCCTTTGCAGGTCAAGGTATCATCCAAGAAACTATGCAACTTGCGGGAGTTAAATCTCACTCTACAGGCGGCACGATCCATTTGATCGTTGATAACCAAGTTGGTTTCACAACAAACGGCAAAGACACTCGTTCAACTCGTTACGCTTCTGATGCTGCGAAGATGACTTTCACACCGGTACTTCACTGTAACGGCGATGATGTTGAATCTTGCGTGCGCGCGATGGATATCGCAATTCGCTACCGTCAAGAGTTCGGCAAAGACATTGTAATCAACTTCATCTGCTACCGTAAGTACGGCCACAATGAAGGTGACGAACCCGCATTCACACAACCGATGATGTACGATCTTATCAAAACTCACGCGACAGTTCGTGAGCTTTACGCGAAGAAACTTGCGACAGAAAACTCTGTAGATCAAAAAACGGCTGACGATCTTTACCAACAAGCTATGGATCGCTTGCAAAAAATCTTCGAAGACACAAAGAAAGCTCCACCGAAACTTAAGAACTTCAAGTTCGAAGGCGACTGGGCGGGTCTTCGCAAAGGTGTTGAAGCCGACACTGAAAAATCAGTAGATACAAAATTCGATTTGGCGAAACTAAAACAAATCGGCGAAAAAATCGGTTCCTTCCCAGCGGACTTCACTCCGCACCCGAAATTGATCAAATTGCTTGAAGCGCGCAAAGCGATGGCTGCAGGCAAAGAGATGGTGGATTGGGGTATGGGCGAATTGTTGGCTTACGGTTCTTTGTTGTCTGAAGGCCACAGCGTTCGTTTGACGGGTGAAGACTGCGTGCGCGGGACTTTCACTCACCGTCATGCGGGCATGTACGATGTTAAAACTAACAAAGCTTACTTCCCTCTTGCTGACTTGAATCCAAAAGCAAAACTTTTGGTGGCGGAATCTATTTTGTCTGAGTACGGCGTGATGGGTTACGAATACGGCTACTCTATCAAAGACCCACAAAGTCTTGTGATGTGGGAAGCTCAGTTCGGCGACTTCGTGAATGGCGCACAAATCGTTTTGGACCAATACTTGGCAGCCGCTGAATCTAAATGGCAGCAAATGTCTGGTTTGGTGTTGTTGCTTCCTCACGGTTACGAAGGCCAAGGCCCAGAGCACAGCTCTGCCCGTCTTGAGCGCTTCTTGCAAAGCTGTGCTTTGTAC
>JAGIAF010000184.1 GCA_017745015.1 Bdellovibrio sp.
AGACAGATACAATGCGACTCCTCTTGTGACTATTCCTATAGGCTCTTACATCGCTGCGGATAAGAATGGCGTTGTCACTTCAGAGGCCAGTGTCTCTAACGCGCGCTTCCGCCAGAATCTGGATCGCAAGCCAAAAGGTACGACCACAGCAGTGGGGAGTACTTTAGACAACTTCGTCTATCAAGAGGAAGCGGTTCAATTTTTTCAAGACACTTTCAAGGCAAACCTCTCGAGTGGTCAGAAGATTTTTTATTCTCTGGACAATGAGCCAGGAATTTGGAAATCCACACATCCCTTAATTCATTCTGATAAAACTACTTATGCGGAGATGAAAGAGAAAACCATTCGCTTCGCCAGCATGATCAAAGAGAAAGCACCCAACTCCATGGTTTTCGGAGCCGTGGCTTATGGCTTTAACGAGATGATGAGTTTGCAAGATGCTCCAGATCGTGCCAACGGCGAATACATGACTTGGTTTTTACAGCAAATGGCTGAGGCTGAAAAAACCTATGGCAAGCGTTTGGTGGATGTCATCGATATGCACTGGGGCTCGGAAGCTTACGGTGATGGCAATCGCATCTTGGATGAAACGGCTCCTCAAACCGCAGGCTTGATTGCCGCGCGTTTACAGGCTCCGCGTTCGCTGTGGGACGCGACTTACAAAGAAGATAGCTGGATCACGAATGATTATCTGAAACAGCCGATTCAATGGATTCCTCGCTTAAAAGAGCGCATAGCTAAGTACTATCCAGGAACGAAGATTTCTTTTTCAGAATACAATCATGGTGGTGGCCAGGTTATTTCTGGCGGAATTGCAGAAGCGGATGTGCTAGGGATTTTTGGTCGGGAAGATGTATTCTTAGCGACTCACTGGGATCGCGAAGCTTCGCCATATATTTATGGAGCTATGAAGTTATTTGTGAACTATAACGGTCAAGGTGCGCGCGTTGGTGATACATCAATCAAGGCTGTAACTACGAATATAGAAAAAACTTCGGTCTATGCGATGCAATCTTCAACGGATCTCGACAAACTTTATATCATTGCAATCAATAAGACGTCAGACCCATTGAGCACCGATATTATAATTGCCAATGCGGGCAATTATACGAAGGCCACTGCCTATCAAATTTCTGACGGCATCTCGACACCGAAGAGCGTGAGTGCGCCCTCTATAAATGGCAGTAGCCTTAACTACTCCATGCCAGCTATGAGTGTTACTACGATCGTCCTCAGTAAGTAAGTCGTGTGAATCTAGGCAAACAACCTCCGAAGGCGTACTCTAAAGGTGAGGCCAAAGGGGGTTTTATGGATATGCAAAACCAAACTCTTGAAGTGGGTAAAAAACTCGTTGATTACTGCAAACGCAATGAAGTCGTAAAAGCTATCCAATCTCTTTATGCTGATGACATCGAAAGTCATGAAGCGATGGAAACTCCAAATATGCCCGCTGTTTCCCGCGGCATGGAAAACGCGCTCAAAAAAAATAAACAATGGGCTGAGACTATGGAAGTGCATTCTTCACAAATTGACGGACCCTTCCCTCAAGGGGATCGATTCGCTGTTCACTTTAAATACGATGCCACAGATAAAAATACGAAAAAACGTATGGCCATGGAAGAGGTGGGATTGTACACCGTTAAAAACGGTAAAATCGTAAAAGAAGAATTCTTCTACACAATGTAGTAGAGGAAGTAAAAAAAAGAAGATCTCCTCGAAAGAGATCTTCTTTTTTATTGGAGCCTACTCTGACGAAGTCGGAGTGGACGCCAGCTTATTTGATTTCGAGGAAGTACACGCGGTTCGTACTCATTTCAGGGATGCCTAGCATTTTCGTCTCTTCCGAATACCCGATGTCAGCGATATGAGAAAAACCTTTTGCGAAGATTGTGGGCTTGCCATTCAATTCAAAACGAATCAAGCGTCCGCCCATCCAGTCCGTGCCATAGAGGAAGTTGCCTGCTTTGGTGATGCCGTCCATGTTACCAACAGGAATACCAGTGCCAGCGGAGATTTTCTTCGTTTTCATATCAATTGGTTTCAAGAATCCAAGGCGAGATGTTTGCGAAGTTGCCGGATCAACGATCGGCCCCCAAGTGACGACATACATTGTATTGCCGACGATTTCTAAACCATTCGGTGTATCCAAGTCAGGGCTCTCGAGCCAAACCTCTGCTTTGGCCATGCCTTTTTTCCAGCGATAGATTTTATTGGCAGACATATCGGTTACATAGACGCTGCCATCTTTAGCGCAGACATCGTCATTCGGAAACTGCACCCCAGGAAGTTCGACCTTCGTGATCAGTTGACCTTTAGTGATGTCGATAATGGCTAAGCCATCTCGGTCTACCACGAAAAGCTCATTGCCCATGTGGCAGATGCCGCCTGGAGCATGAAGACCTTTTTGCACCCAGCGCGCCGATGTGACATTGCCTTTTTCATCCAAGCGAGTGATCCAGCCGTAATTATCCTTAGCTAAGATATCGGAGCCACCCATGCTGCTGACGAACCACGAGCGTGCTTCAGGAACCCAATGCACGGACTCAGGAGAGTCAAAGATATCTTCGCGGGGAGCCTTAGAGGCATCAATAGTGGGGTGCGCGGGAGCCAGAGGGGTTTGAGTGCTCGCGCAGGCAACAAAAATAAGATTCAGTACAGCCAAACTAGAGACTACCAAGAGCTTCTTCATAAGGGGGCTTTCTTAGATTGTGGGAGTGTTTTTCGTGTTGCTTAACAGGTTGCCCGCATGGGCCGCAATGATTCCTTGGTACGTTATGAAGATGCAACGTTGGCAGCGCAAAAGATGGTCAGAGCAGGTATTTTTTCCCTGATCGCTTCTATCAGCTCCCATTTAACAGGGACTAGGGAGCGGCATAGTTTGTGGAATAGGTGAAGCATCAACATTTGCGAAGGATACGAATATGTCTAAAGGTTATACACAAAAAGTTTTGGCAGGATTGACTCTGACAGCTTTGATGTTGGGTGCGACTCAAGGTTTCGCAGCTAATACATCAAAAGATGACGCCATGAGCGCGCTATCAGACGTAGAAACATTGAGTGCAAATCAAGATGAAGCTCAAGGTGGCTACGACACGAGCGTTGATGAGCTTGACAAAGCTAAGACAGACTATTCACAAAGAACTCGCGATCATAAAGAGACGGCGGCCCGTACCACTCGCGACATCAAACGCCTTCGCGCCGAGACAGAAAGAAACTCCAAACAAACGACTCGTTTGGTTGACGAAAGAATCCGTCTTGATAAAGAAATTAACAAAATGGAAGCTCAGGCAACGACTGTGCGTAACAAAGCTCAGTATGTAAGCCAAAAGCTTGATAAAGCTCGCGCAGACCGTGAGCAATCAGCACAAAATCGCAGCCGTTTGATCGGTGAGATCAATTCAACAAACAAGGAAATCGCACGCACTCAAAACGCGTTGAAATCTTCGCAAAATGAATTGGCAAAAGCTAAAGCTGAGGAGCGCGCAAGTATGAAAGCGTTGGTTCAAGCCGAAGCTCAGATGAAACGCACACAAGCAGTTTACGACAGAGAATCTAAACGTCTTGAGATGCAAACTGCTCAAGCATTGGCGAATGCTAAAAAAGCTGAAAAAAGAGCTGAAGCAATGAACGATCGTAAAAAACAAATGGATGAGCGCCTAGAGAAAAAACGCCAACGTTTGAGTGAAGCTAAAGAAAAGCAAAAGAAAGCTTTGGCTCGTCTGAGCTCATTGAACTAAAGTTCTTTTGATTTTTGTTTTTTCGACTCCTGGGCTTTCGCGGCCCAGGATTTAAAGCGCAGATGTTTTTTCCTGAAATCGTCTTCAAGTTTTTTGTAAGTGCCATTGACCATAATAGCTTGAAGACCTTTTTCAAAGACCCCGGCGTACTTCGCACCATCGGGATGACTCTTCGAAAAGTTAATGTAAAGAGAATCGCGGGAGATAGATCCCAGAGCCTTCACCTTTTTTGAAAGGTGGGGATGCTTCTGCAAGATGTGTTCACCTGTGAGGCCCCACATCACCGCATACTCGATACGGCCCGCCGCCAATTTCTCAAGCTGCGCGCGTTCTGTTGGAACCACATCAGGGATGATTTTTTTGTTATCGCGGAAACTTGGTGGGTAGGTGTAGCCCGTAGTCCAGCCTACAACTTTGCCTTCGAGATCTTTCACCGTGATACTTGTCTTCTGGGAAGAAATCGGGCCATAGACCACCATTTCTGCCTGAAAAAGTGGCGTCTTATGGAAGATATAGCGATCCTTAGTATCCTGATTAATGATGGTATCAAAGCAGCCTAACGCGGTTCCTTTATCCACTTCGAGCATGCAGCGGGCAAATGGTACCGGGCGTATCCGAACAGTCACACTCTGTGTCTTAAAGGCTGCACGGATGATATCGGGAGCAAGGCCTTGAACGTCTTTGTAGTCTGCAGTGGCCGAAGAATAGGGAGCCCAGTCATCTTCTCCATTGAGAGTGATTGTCTCTGCAAAAGAGGGGCTGTTCAGGAGGATGCAAATAAGCAAAGAAACCAGGAATCTTAGTGGCATTTATTCAAGCTATCGGAATTAAACGTATAAGCAATTATTAATTTATTTACTGGTCGCATTGCGAGATATCGTCAGTTTTTAAAGAGATATACAATCTGTAAACGCTGGGCTAAGATTCCCCTCACTATGGAATCTGATACGCAAAATAAACGTCCGGTCTATATCCCTTACTCAGGTACTTTCCTTTTGGATATTTCTCTCTTGAACAAAGGAAGTGCGTTTTCTGAAGAGGAAAGATCCAACCTCAATTTGCACGGACTCTTGCCCGCAACCGTTGAAACCATTGAAGAGCAAGCCGCGCGCGTTTATAGCCAATATCGCCAAGTGAAGTCCAGTCTTGATAAGCACGTGTTCCTACGAAACTTGCAAGATACTAATGAAACACTCTTCTATCATCTAGTGACTGAGCATCTGACAGAGATGTTGCCGGTGATTTACACTCCAGTGGTGGGGGAGGCGTGCGAACATTTTTCTGAGATTTATCGTGCGCACCGTGGTCTTTTCATTTCCTATCCACAACGACATCGCATCGATGAGATGCTTCGGAACGTTACAAAACAAAAAGTTAAAGTCATCGTCGTTACCGATGGTGAGCGCATCTTGGGTCTAGGCGATCAAGGTATCGGCGGCATGGGAATTCCCATCGGTAAGCTTTCCTTGTACACCGCTTGCGGCGGCATCAGTCCGGCTTATACGTTGCCGGTGGTCTTGGACGTTGGTACGAACAATCAGCAAGCGATCAATGACCCACTTTACATGGGCTGGCGTCATGAGCGCATTTCTGGTGACGAATATTATGAATTCGTAGACGCCTTCATCCAGGCGGTGAAGCGTCGTTGGCCCGATGTGCTTTTGCAATTTGAAGACTTTGCCCAAAAAAATGCCTCACCACTTTTGAAGCGCTATCGCGATGAGATCTGCTGCTTTAATGATGATATTCAGGGCACAGCGTCCGTGGTTGTCGGCAGCTTGATTGCTGCGAGCCGTGCCGCGGGTGGCCGTTTGCGCGATCAACGTGTGGTGTTCCTGGGAGCAGGCTCTGCAGGATGTGGTATCGCCGAGCAAATCATCGCTCGTATGCGTGATGAAGGTTTGAGTGATTCACAAGCTCGTTCGCAAGTTTTCATGGTCGATCGTTATGGCCTGTTGACGGATAAGATGCCAAATCTTTTGGATTTCCAAAGTGCTTTGGTGCAAAAATCAGAAGCTCTTAAAGATTGGAAAGTTGGCGAGGGCGAGATCTCTTTGCTTGAAACCGTAAGAAATGCCATGCCCACAGTTTTGATCGGGGCTTCCGCGCAACCGGGTTTGTTCACTGAAGAAATCATCCGTACGATGCATGCAAATTGCTCGCGCCCTATCGTGATGCCGCTTTCGAATCCTACATCTCGTGTAGAGGCTCAACCTGAAGACGTCATTCGTTGGACGGAAGGTGCTGCTCTGGTGGCAACGGGAAGTCCCTTCGCTCCCGTGCAATTCGGTGGCAAGAGTTATCCGATTGCTCAATGTAATAATTCTTATATCTTCCCAGGAGTGGGCTTGGGAGTTCTTGCAGCAGGTGCTCGTCGCGTGACAGATGCGATGATGATGGCGGCCAGCCACGCCTTGGCGGATTTTTCTCCATTGGCGCGAAAAGGCGAAGGCGCTTTGTTGCCAGAGCTTAAAGATATCGGAGCTGTCTCGCGCGAGATCGCCTTTAAGGTGGCGAAAGCTGCACAAGACGACGGTGTCGCAATAACAATGTCAGATGAAGAGATTCGTGCTTCGATTGATAAAAACTTCTGGAAGCCCCAGTACCGCACATACAAGCACGCTTCTACGTAGCTTCAAAACTTCTTAAGAAGCCTTATCCCGCAATAATCCCCGGCAGCGATCTAGAATGGTCGCTTTGATGTTATCTCTGTGTTTTATAAACTCCGGGAGTTTCGTAGTTTGTACGATTCTATAAAGTTGCACTGTTCTATAGAGGTCTATCAAACGTGGCTTTTGTGGTCCCCGAGACAGTGGATACTTAGGCATTTCAAGATTCTCTTCCGCGGCTTGTTGCACAGCCATTGTCCAATCGATTTCCGTTTGAGTCAGATAGATCGTTGGAATGAAGCCTGCTGTGCGTTCAAGTTTTTCTTCGCTCTTCAGTTGAGTGTTGAGCCATTGCAATTCGCTTATGATTTTTTGAAACTCGCTGTCGTGATTTTTTCCAAAGAGTTTAAAAACAATTTTCTTCCAAGCCTCGCAGAAATCTTCAAATTCGATATTCTGAGCTTTTTCAAAAAGCGGAGGATTCGTGATGTAGTGCAGGGTTTTACCGAGCACGTCTTCGGAAATCACCGCGCTGTTGGTTTTGTGTCCCACGCGCATCAAGTGATGGGCCCAATTGGCAAGATTCAAGACCGAACGATTGTCGACCAGAGCAT
>JAGIAF010000185.1 GCA_017745015.1 Bdellovibrio sp.
GGTTTGCACCCACACTAAATTTGGACTGAGAACATTTTCGTAAAAATAAATTCCCCGTGTTAAATCAGCGACCGTTCTCCAGCGAGTCGTGGAAATATACGGACGAGCTGGATCAGAAGTACCAAAAGGTTGCGACACGTTTCTGAGAACACTCAAGACACCGGCGACGGCTTCTCTGTAATTCTCCGGTTTTGGTAAATGTTGAGTGTAGTAGGCGGCACGTACAAAGCGATCGGCGGCGGCCGTTGTTCCAGGCAGATCTTTATCTCCACCGAACCCTTTGTACTGTTGCAATGACTTCAACTGTTCATCAAACGGTGGAGAATTTGTCATCACGGTGTATTGGGGATCATGGTAGATCTTCGCCTTACCTTGAATATACTCGATAACGACGGTGTCACCGGTTTTGTCAGAGATAGCTAAATGCACAGTTCCCTCTCTAACTCCTCCCGCCGTATCAACACTTGCGGTAAGAATTTGAAAAGGTGTTTTCTGCATGGAAGCCACGGCTTCGTTTACTGTGGCGAAATTGTCGAGCATATATTGAGGCCACAAGCTTACAGCTAAACCCGGGATTTTTTCGTTTCGTGGCCCGAAGTCACTTTCAGATAAATAAAGCAAATTAACCGTCAGCCCTTTTTCATTGATGCCATCTGCTGTGCCCACATCATAGGCTGACAAAATCACGCTGCCGTACTTTGAGGTCCACTTCAGAGAGTTGACGGAGGCTAAACCATTTCTCTCCATCCCCCTTGGAAGAAGCCACAAATTCGACTGCGTATCCTCCGACCAATCCATGTTTCTGCCAACAATGACGTCTTGATCCGGAGAGTGCCACAGCACTCGCGTGCAGGGATAAGCTGGAAGCGCCAACAATAAACTGAGAAATATTGAAAGTGTTTTCATAAAAATAGACTACGACGTTTGATTCACGCTGTCGTCATGTGCTTAAGCACCTCTCCGTAAGGGATAGTCCTGGTCAAATATCGATGAATGTGATTTTAATAACCACATGAGTACTGAAAATAAATGTCCTAAATGTGGTTCTGAACATATCTATGAAGACGGTAACCTTTGGGTGTGCCCTGAGTGTGCACACGAATGGAGTGCCCACGCTGCTGCGGCGGTTGCAAGCACGGAGCCCACTGAACACGTGATTAAAGATGCCAACGGCAATGTTCTTCAAGATGGCGACACTGTTGTGGTTGTCAAAGACTTGAAAGTAAAAGGCTCTTCTTCCGTTGTGAAAGTCGGCACGAAAGTTAAAAATATCCGTTTGATGGATGCTGGTGATGGCCATGACATCTCATGCAAAATCGATGGCTTCGGCGCCATGAATTTAAAATCAGAGTACGTTAAGAAAGCTTAGTTATTCTTAACCGTGTTATTACTCTCGGGGTTGGCCCATCCTCCCCCGAGTGCCTTATAAAGATCTACGACTGAAACCAATCGCGCTTGTTGCGATTGCACCAATGACAACTGCACCGAGTACAACTGCCTTTCGGCATCGAGCACTTCCAGATACGGCGACTGACCGTTCTTGTAGCGCAAATTCGCAAGATACAGGTTTCTCTTCACCGCTTCGACTTGAAGCTTTTGGGCTTCAATTGCATTGCGACCTGTATCGTAGGACTTCAAAGCATTGCGCACTTCTGTGAAGGCCAACTGAATTGATTTTTTATACTGTGCCAATGCGGCACGCTGACGAGCCGTCGCAGCTTCGACCAGGTATCCTGTTTTACCACCATTGAAGATCGGCATCGCCAATCCCAATCCGAAATTCCAAGACTGCGACGGACCTTGGAAAAGATTCTTCAGATCGGTACTTTCAACTCCAAAGCTGCCTAATAAAGAAAAGCTTGGAAAGTAATAGGCCTTGGCGACCCCAATTCGCGCGTTCGCGGCGATCAACTGTTGTTCAGCAGCCGCGATGTCAGGTCGTCTTTCCAGAAGCGTTGACGGTAAAAGATTCGGTAGCTTCGGTGGCACTGCGAGTTCACGCATGGATTTCCCACGAACCAACGGAGATTCAATGATTTCTTTCGGGTCGCGTCCCAGCAAAACAGCTAAGGCGCTTTCCGCCCTGTTCACCGAGTCTTCAAGGTTTGCGACTTGCGCACTGGCGGCATGCATTTCCGATTCAGCCTGGCGTGCATTGAGCTCCGACGTCAATCCCCCCTTGTATCTTTTATCGATTAACTCATAAGAGTTCTTGCGACTAAGATAAGTATCGCGAGCGATGGCCAGCTGCAAATCAAGGGAACTCATTAAGAAATAAGTTGATACGACTTGCGACACTAATGTGAGTTGAACATTGGCGCGGTTGAAATCAGACTGCCACAGCTCTGCGCGAGCCGCTTCATTGGCGCGACGAATTTTACCCCACAAGTCGATTTCATAACTGAGATTCACCCCTAACTGATAAACATTCACGGATTCTTTATTAAGAGGTGTGGCAAGAGGACCATTCTCTGAGACCTTCTCTTTCGCCGCCAAAGCTTTTAGATCTAAAGAAGGAAAGAAGTCCGCTTTCGCAATTCCCAAGTTCGCGCGAGCCTCATCCACACGGGCCAAAGCAACTTCCAAGTCTAAGTTCTTTTCCACTGCAAACTTCACCAAATCTTCTAAGCGCGGATCTTCAAAAATTCTCCACCAGTGGACGTCGATGGCCTCCTTCATCTCTTGTTCACCGGAAGTAATCGTTGGCAAGGATGTTGGAACTTCAGTTTTCTCACGCTTATAGTCTGGGCCTACAGCACAGGCAGATAAAACGAAGGGAACTAAAACACTCAATTTTTTCATGAGTGGCCTCCTGTAACTGGAGAATGAGGTGCTGCTCCCATAGGTGGAACATCTGTTTTATGAGTTTCAGTAACAGCTTTTGGTTTTGGCTTTTTAGTGAATAGTCCCACAATAAATACGAAGAACAGCGGGATGAAAATCGTTCCGACAAAGGTACTTACCAACATTCCTCCGATAATACCCGTACCGATAGAGTGACGGCTGGCAGCACCGGCGCCCGATGACAGGGCGAGTGGCAATGCACCGAGGATGAACGCCAGAGACGTCATGATGATCGGTCGGAAACGCAACCGTGCGGCTTCCAAACCTGATTCCAGCACCGTCTTTCCGGCCTTTTGCAACTCTACCGCAAACTCGACAATTAAGATGGCATTCTTGGCCGATAAACCAATCAAGGTCACCAAAGCCACTTGGAAGTAAACGTCATTTGCAAGGCCGCGGAAATAATTGGCCAAAATCGCACCGAAGATCGCATAAGGAACTCCTAGAATAACCGAAAGAGGCAGACTCCAATTTTCATATTGTGCCGCTAAGATCAAGAACACGAAGATCATACCGTATACGAACACCATCATCGAAGTTCCGCCAGTGAGCTTTTCTTGATAGGCCGTTCCTGTCCAACTGATGCTGTAATCTGCAGAAAGATTTTTGGCTTCCTCTTCGACGGCCGCGATAACTTGACCGGTACTGTAACCTGGAGCGGGATTGGCGATAACCCGCGCAGCCGGAAAGATGTTGAGACGTTCCAGAATTTCCGGACCGGTTTTCTTCTCAATCGACATGACTGATGTCAATGGCACCATGTTGCCGTTATTGGAACGAACATAGATGTTGCGAATATCTTCCGTGGTCGCACGGTAATCACCTTTGGATTGCAGTTCGACTTTGAAGGTCCGACCGAACTTATTAAAGTCATTCACATAGTAGGCGCCAAATGTTGAGGCCATTGTTGAGAACACATTTCCGATTGGCACGTCGTAGGCTTTCGTTTTTTCACGATCAAGATTCAAATAGATTTGGGGAACGTTGGCACTGAACGTGGTACTGATCGAAGATACCGCGGGATTCTGTTTTACTTTATCAATCAGACTTTTTGTTGTGGCTTCCAGAGTCTTTGATGGAACCCCGGCTCTGTCTTGAACGAAGAACTCCACACCACCCGTAGTACTCATACCTACGATGGCTGGCGGATTAAAGGCAATCACCGTTCCGTCAGAGATCGGCTGATTCAGTCCGAACAATTGTCGAGCGAAGTGCTGAGAGCTTTGATCGTCCTTCTTTCTCTCTTTCCAGTCTTTTAAAACTACGAAACTGGTACCGCTATTATTACGAGCCGTACCGGTAATCAAATCATAACCAGAAATCGAAATAACGTCCTCCACCAAAGGCGACGAGGTGGTGGCAGCATCGATTTTTGCCATAACTTTTTTGGTACGTGAAAGTGAAGCGCCGTCTTGCAAAAGTGGCGCGACGAAGACGTAACCTTGGTCCTCATCCGGAACCAAGGCACCGGGAACAATTTTAAACAGGAATGCAGTTCCCGCAAGCATCACCGCTAGAAGAGAGAAGCTGAGTACACGCTGCTTAATAAAGAAGTCGACGCAGGCGACAAACCAATTTGTGAACTTATCAAAGCCCGTATTAAACCAACGGAATAAAACCATCGGCTCCTTATGTTCATCTTTCAACATCAAGGCACAAAGAGCTGGCGTCAGCGTCAACGCCACCAAGCCAGAGATCGTCACCGACACCGCGATGGTGATTGCAAACTGTTTGTACATTTGACCGGCCAAACCACCAGTGAAGGCCACTGGGATGAACACGGCACACAGAACCAAAACGATGGCTACCACGGGACCACTCACCTCTTCCATGGCTTTCACCGTGGCATCTCGCGGATTCAACTTTTCGGTTCGCATAATCCTTTCGACGTTTTCTAGAACGACAATGGCATCATCCACCACCAAGCCGATGGCCAGAACCAGACCGAACAATGTCAAAGTATTGATCGAGAAGCCCAGCGCATACATGCCAGCAAAAGTACCTACGATTGAAACTGGTACCGCCAGGCAAGGAATCAAGGTGGCGCGCCAGTTTTGCAGGAATAGGTAAACCACCAGGAAAACCAGAATGATGGCTTCAAAAAGCGTATGCAAAACTTCTGTAATGGAAACTTCGATAAATCGCGTCGTATCGAAGGGGATATCATAGACCAAACCAGCTGGAAACTTCGCCTGCAATCGCTGCATTGTCGCGTCCACTTGCTTTGCGACTTCAATTTGATTGGCCCCTGGAGACAAATAGATCGCAAATGCCACTGCAGTTTTGGAATTCCATCGCGAATCGGTGCTGTAATCTAAAGAACCCAGCTCAACTGTAGCAATGTCTTTAATTCTGATTTTCGAACCATCGGGGTTCGCACGAACGATGATGTTCTCAAATTCTTTGGGATCTTCAAAACGACCCTTGGTTGTCACTGTGTATGTGAAATCCACTGGTTTCGTCAGCGGCTCATTACCCACCTTTCCCGCGGCGAACTGGGTATTTTGCTCGCGGATGGCGTCTGTCACATCTGAAGAGACGACTTTAAGCTGAGTCATCTTATCTGGTTGCAACCAAACACGAATGGAATAATCGCGAGTACCGAAGATTTTTGCATCCCCGACACCTTTGATACGTTTGATTTCGTCGATTACGTTGATCAATACGTAGTTACTAATAAAGGTTTGGTCATAACGTTGATCTGGTGATTCCAACGCCACAACTTGCAAAATAGCTGAAGATTTTTTATCGACTTTCACCCCTTGACGACGAACTTCTTCAGGCAAGGACGCCATGGCTGCTTGCACACGGTTATTCACGTTGATGGTATTTTGATCGGGATCTGTTCCAACCGCGAAATAGATTGTCATGAACATATCGCCGGAACTGGAGTTTGTAGATTGAACATAAAGCATGTTATCCACACCATTGATTTGCTGTTCAATCGGAGCCGCCACAGTTTGTGAAATTGTTTCTGCTGAAGCTCCTGGATAACTAGTCGTCACAGAAACTTGTGGCGGGACGATCTCGGGATACTGAGCAATCGGCAATGCCTGAATTGCCGCATAACCTGCTAAGATGAAAACAATGGAAAGCACACTGGACATGACCGGGCGATAGATAAAAAACTTCGAAAACATTCTGAACCTCTTCCTCAGTTTTTAGCCATGGAGCTTCCAGATATAACCCTAACTGGCATACCATTTCTGATTTTTGCAGCACCTTCCACGATCACCGTTTCGCCACCACGAAGGCCTTTCGTGATAACGGTCTCACTCCCAATTTCATCGCCGGTTTCCACGGCGATCTGTTGAGCCTTGCTTTCTTTCGTCACCGCGAAAACGATCTGACCAGTTTGCGTTTGCACGATCGCTTTAGTTGGAATCGCAATTGTGTTCGTCATCATGAAACCCGTCATGAACACTCGAACAAACTGACCGGGCTTCAAGGCCCCATCCTTGTTATCGATCGTAGCGCGAGCTTTCACCGTTCCCGTTGAGGTATCCACGATATTATCGTTGAAGTTCAAGTAACCGGTTTTAGGATACAGCGAACCGTCTCCCAACCGAACTTTCACCTCAAGTTTGGTTAAGTCCTTTGGAAACGAAAGTTTTCCCTCAGAAGACAATCGCCGTAAATCCAAAAGTTCATTTTCTGTATAGGAGAAGTTCACATAGGCAGGATCAATTTGCGAAATCGTTGTTAGCAAAGATTGATCGGTATTTGCCACTAATAAACTTCCTTCGGACACCGTCTCTTTACTTGTGAAACCATCGATTGGAGCTGTTACTGTGGTATAGCCCAAATTAATTTTAGCCTCTTCCAATCGAGCTTTCGCTGATTCCAAAGATGCCTTCGCCGAGTTGAAATCAGCGACGGAGTCATCGCGGTCTCTTTGGCTAACGGCATTTTCTTTATACAGAGGCAAAATGCGATTCATCGATTGACGAGCATTTATAT
>JAGIAF010000186.1 GCA_017745015.1 Bdellovibrio sp.
GATAAGTACGCCGTCGTAGTAATAGACCAAAGGTTGTTGCATGGATTTGGGAAAGCGATTGGAAAAATAAGTGGAATCAGTCCGAGAACCTTCATTGATGTTGAGTGGCTGCTGGTACATCAAAACAGGAGTTGTGGAGCCACATCTTTGATGAACAAGCTCTGAAAGAATTGGGAACAGGTTTGATCGGCGTCTAATTCTTTCGCGAATATCCAAAAGTGTTCCGCCTCTGTCCCTAAAAAGACTGAGGAAATCTCCCCGGACCCCAATCGTGTCTGTCCACCCGTCGTGTCGGTAAACAAAGCGCACCACCATCGAGGCTGAACCACTGTGAAGTGTATTGTCAGAATAGAATGTCTTTCGGACATTGGCTTCTCGTTCCGAGGAACTCATGAATTTTGCATTACTGTAGAAGGGGTCATTATCGTGAACTAAATCAAGAAGGCGAACTTCGCCATTCCAAATGAGTGACATCCCGCCGCCACCACCTGAGTCTCCGCCAGTGAAGGAATTATTCTTTTGCATTTCGCGGATTTTATCCACCATTGCAGGATTAAGAGTTTTAGGAGAATTGTCAGGAGACGACAGCTGAGATGGCACATTAAGCTTCTTAATGGTTGTAAACCCATTGTCATCAAATTTAATAGACGTTTCGGCCTGAGCGCCCAAAGACGTCGTCACGATGAATAAAGCTTGTACGAGATAAGTTTTGAATCCTGCTTTAAAAAGATCTGACATATCTGTCTCTCCCTAACGTTATAAAGAGCAAGAGTTATGCCCTTCTTAATGCGTCTCAAGATGAGATAGCAACGGGGCGTGTATCCATTTGGTGGTCTTTATCAAATGAAGGCACAATTAAAAAAACAAAGTCAGCTTCTTTATGTAGAAGCTGACTTTGCTGAATGAGCCCCACTATAGATGCTCACCAGGTCGCCGAAGTGGAACATTCGATCTCTAAAGAACTTGGAACCCAACATAATTACCGAAATCAGTGTTTTCATCCCCGAGACATTGGTTTGATTCTGAATCAGAGTGAACAAAGACTACTTGTGGATTTTCAATTGGGCCGACATATTGTCTTACATAAGCATCCTTCTTATAGTATTCAACGCGGGAACCGTCGGCACTCAATTGGATCTTAAAAGACACTTTTCTGTCGGATCTAGGCACATCAATGATAAAAAGCACTTTTTCTCCATCAATTCGAGTTAGAGTAGCACCTGATGAAAGTGGAAGTTCTTGAACCAAGCCATGGTAAAAACACACGGAGCCATTCACAAGCTTCTTGGCCGTTGTCCACGCCTCTCCGTGAAGTGACTGAGTCACGCTGCCTGCCCATGAAGTACTTGATAAAGCCATTACTGCGAAAAGAACTTTAAATACTGATTTCATAAAACCTCCAAGGTTTGTTTCGTGTTTTCGTTGAGCAGGTTCTAACCTAAAATAACGCAACGCATCTAGGCGGAGTTTTTGAAAAAGGGGCGGGTTTGTTTAAGTGAGTTATTGTTTTTGACGTAACTATATGTAACTACTTACTTTTAATGGTCTAGGTCTAAAGGGCTCTGGCCTTCATTTTTCGCGAATTTAAGCCGAAAAAGGGGGATGAGCGAAGCAATCTTACCCAGCGTCTATTCATTTAAGGACTACAAAAAGTATCTGCAGAAGTGGATTGAGTCTCATCCCGCGAAGGGACGGGGGATTTTGTCGGCTATGGCGAAATCTCTGCGCAGTCAGACTTCTTTTTTGTCGCAAGTGATTTCGGGAAATTTGAATTTGAGCAGTGAGCAGGCATTGGATCTGGCTGGCTATTTGAAACTGACTGAGGCTGAGACAGATTATCTGTTGTTGATGGTGAGTTATGCTCGCGCGGGATCTGCTGATTTACGGGCGCGCTTAAAAACACAAGTAGAGACGATGAAAGAACTTGGCATGAAGGCGCGAGTGAAGTCTGACATCTCTCATGTTCTTTCAGAAGAAGATCAAAGAATTTACTACAGTGCTTGGTACTATTCGGTGATTCACATCGCAGCGACTCTGGTGGGAGTTCGTAATAGCAAACAGATTGCCGATAAACTGGGGCTTTCACTTTCTTTGGTGGAAGGTGTTCTGGAATTTTTATTGGCGAAAGATTTAGTCAGAAAAGATAAAGACGGGCACATCGTCTTTGGTAACAGTCGTTTGCATTTGGATTGGAATTCTCCTCTGCAAGTTCGTCATCATTCTAATTTTAGAATGCTGGCTATGAACACGGTGGATAAAGGTATCAAGCTGGAAGACCTTCATTACTCTTCCGTGGTCTCGCTGGCGAATGAAGACTATCAAAGCATCCGCGATACTATCAGTCACATGATTAAAGACGCGAGAACGAAGATTCGTGACTCTGAGCCAGCGGATGAGTTGGTCTGTTTTTCAGTCGACTTCTTTAGAATCGGGAAGAACGACTAATAATCTAATCAAATCGAGCTGCCGGGCGTTCGCTGGCCCGCTGACTTCTAGGTCGAACCCATGGTGCGTCTGATCAAGATCGCGAGCCTTTAATTCAGCCTGGTCAAATTGGAAATGCCGGGGGATTTAAGCCAAGGCTTGGTTTCGGACCCCGTGTCGCCAAAAGGTCCTCAGAATCAATATAATAGGCTTTGTCGACCGTAGGCAGCCGCCTCTATATAAAGTCAGCGTAAAGCCGCCATGACGGCAGCTCCCAGAGATTCCTTACCTTTTGGCATTTCTTTTGAAGCTTAATAGTGCAATGAAGAATGATGGTACCACCACCTATAAATTAAGGTTTAACGAGATTTTTTCTTTTGAAAACTGTCAGCGAATTTTGTCACTGTCTCTTTTTGGAGCAAAGTTAATCAAGAAAAACAAATCCGCCAACTTGGCGGCGATTGAAAAGTACAGGTCAACACTACCAATGACTTTTTCGATCATTTTTATGTTCATTTTCTCTGCGCAGGCCCAAGCTCTCCCTAAAAATCCCATTTCTAAAATTTGTGCTTTTTCCAGAGGTGACCTGACCTCCTTGAGTAAAAAGGATATCACTACGCTATCAACATCACTAAAAAAGTACCCGAAAGAGTATGTTTCAAATTTTTGCCAAAATCCTCAGGTCAAAATGCAAATCGGCCCCATCTCGGCGTATGCTAACGAAAGTGAATTGGCTGTGTTATCTCTGAATCGCTCTGGCGATTTGAAGGGAATCGCGTTCATGAACTCGTATATTGATTTCACTCAAGTGAATCTTACGATGAGTGATGGAGTACAGCTTCCAACGGTAATTGTTTCTCCCCAGGGGGAGCGTGCAAATGCGCTAGGTGCAGTTTTAATCAGAACTCCTTATATGCTGAGCAATCTCATGGAATGGAACCAAGCTGTAACTTTGGCAGCAAGGTATCAGGTCAATGTTATCTTTCAAGCCGTCCGCGGAACTTTTCTGGCCGGCGGCCAGTTCGAGTGGTTGAATTGGAAACGAGAAGCTCAGGACGCTCAAACCACACTAGATTGGATGAGCAGTCAGTCTTGGATCTCCAAAGAAATTATTGCCGTCGGTACGTCCTACGACGGATTTTTAGCTATGGCCGCTGGAACCACTAGACATCCGCGCTTAAAAGCGGTCGTCGCGGCCAGTGGGCCCTGGAATCCGTCGACCGATAGCCTAACCGCAAACGGAGCGCTTCGCCAAGTTTTAGGTTATGTGACCTCCCTCAATTGGGATGGTGATATAAGTATGACGTCTGACAACACTATCTGGGTCGATCGCATCACGACTAAAACAAGTCCTCATACTGGTGAAGAATTGGTCGAGCAGGCTCGTAAGGTTTACAACTTAAAATTGGAATCCTTAAAACCGCAAGCGTTAACTGATCAGGCGGACGACTTTGTTGGGGCTTTGAAAAAATCTACTGCTCTAATGTTTTATGCATTTGGCATCGAAAATGATTGGGATAGCCGCGAGGTTGTTAATCTGGCTTCTCGCCTGAAAGGATTTAAGAATCACTATTTCTTTGCTCACGAGCACGGACACACGGACATGGATGTAACGGCATTGGTTCTTGATACAGTCAAAAGTGGAGAGTCAGTTGGCAGCATTAAGGACTTCTATGACGAGTTTTGTAGTGAAAAAAGGTTGATTTTTCTAAGCGATGACGGAGGGATCAATTGTCGAAGCAGTCTGCCATTTTTCACAACGCGTGAGCGTAAATTTCATATAGAAAATATTAAAAATGATCGTCAAAAGTTTCAACTTTTAATTCCATTGGAGGCGATCGACGAGACAGCCGTGCTAGGGCAAATAAAAATGACGTTAGATGCAAGACTTCCACAATTAGAGCAAGAAACGATGCTAACAATCAACGTTGGAATTTGTCTTGAAAGTGGCAACTGTTACGCGATCGACAGTGTAGCGACGACAATCGATACTCAGCTTAAATCCGGACGACATCTCTATGATATTATTAGCCAGCATGGAGCTTTTAAAATCCCAAAAGGAAAGTTGGCTCTTTCATTACTGTTAACCGATCGTCTGGGGCGAAAATTAAAAGTAGCTCCACTCATTTATATAAAATCTGTGGATTTGATTCTTCCCATTAAAGCTTGAAGACCCAGGAATTGCTTCTCCTCATTGGCAGGAAGAATAGTTGGTGAAAGTTACAGCTGGTTTGACAACACTTCGTTCTTAGCTAGTATTTCATTTTATGTCTAATTCGTAGATTTAATATAACACCCCATTATTTGATGCCGAGACTTACGGAATTCCTCGTTCTGAGAGAGAAAGAATGGAGCCGGCTTTTACAGAGGGCGTATTTAAATCAATTTAATGTCAGTGGGGAATTGATTCCATACGTCCATCATCGGATCATCCAAATCAGCAATTTTGCCTGGCTCCGTATCACGCGCATTCCAGGCAATATTCAAATGATGATAGACGTGTTGAACTCCACTATAGAGTTCAGCGTGGGAGATATCGCCACGCTTTAATTTTTTCATCAAAGTTTCTATCTCTTCCTGGATCTCTTCAAAGTTGTACAAGATAAACTTGTGATTCATATAAATTCTATTTCTACTTTCCTAAGCCAAGCTGATTCATATAAGTCTGATTATCCCAGAACAAATATTCCTCATCGAAGTTGCCATCTTTTGTCCAGTGACTGAATGTCGCCATGGGAATTTTAAACGATTTATTTGTCGGCTGAATTATTTTGCCGTCTGGAGTTTTCATCGGCTTTGTAAATGTACCTTCCATAATTCCATAAACCGCTGTCCAATCTCCTTGACCTACTTTAATCGGATGTTCTTTGATGCGAGTGTCGGGAGCATAGGTAAACATATATTTCAGATCCTCAATATGCTTTTCGATACCCACAGTAACATGACCATCGGGCCAGTGCACTTTAACATCTTTTGTGTGACTTCTTTTAAGCTCGTCCCACTTCTGATTTGAAAATACATTAAAATCCAGGTCATCAAATGTTTTTAAATTCTGTTCAATTTTCTTTTGAAGCGCCTCAAAATCTGCCTGTTTCTTATCTTTTGCATGGGCGGCGGATAAAGAGAAGCAGGCTAGAAGCATGAAAGCAGATTTTAAAACTGTGGTTTTCATGAGAGTCCTCCTTTGTGTGCTGTTGTTTTGCCTTACGCAGTATCGATCCATTTTTCTCGTTTGATTAGACCCAAGGTAACAAATCACTATTCAGACTAAGGAATCGAAAAGTCCGTTTGAATCAGAACATGTTGCTTGGCAACCTAACGAGTCTTGCTTTATGGCGCAGTGCACCCTCTTGGCGGTCGCGAGTGGACCGGTCTCTAAAAATGATGCGACATAGTCACTTGACGGATTAGGTGTAACTTCAGTAGAAGCTAAACCGGTGGGTAGGTGGTGCATAGCCCCCTAGCTACCAGTGTTCTTAGGATGCGTTCCTAAGAAGGTTTCTCCAGAAATGAGCCTCTGAGAGAAATATTAAAACCTGCGGAAACGTAGGTTTTTTTTTGCCCAAAATCTATCCCAGAAAGGAGCTCCTCATGCAAACTCTTAAAGTTGAAGCAGCAAAACTTATCAAAACTCATCTCGATGAGTTGAATGCACAAGCCGACGAGCTTGGCGGTGTTTTCATCACGGGTCTTAAAGGTGCAGTTGCGGTTATTGGTGCGGAAGATTCCAAAAGGAAAGTGATCTTTACGACAAGCTTCGTAAGCGACAACGTGAACAAGCTTCTTGATGCGCAAATCGTAGTTCAAGATCTTCTAGAAGAAGAAGGCATCGAAGCGATTTCAGAACACGATTTCAATATTGCGATTGGTGCGCTGTAATACCGTTTAAATCGATTTGGGCCAGTTTTGACCCAATTAATCTTGCTAATTGGGTCAAGAAATGGTCCAATTAGTAAGACTAATTGGGTCAGGAGTTGCTCGTGGCAAAAACATATATTTGGCAACATTCTCACTGGCCTGACTTCGCGTGGAAAGACAAAGATCTTATCTCGCTTCTTTCTGAAGCTCGCAAACTTCAAGGGCAACTCATTGCTCAAGCTGAACTTTTAGGACTGTCCGATCAGGCGTCTTTGATCGCAGATG
>JAGIAF010000187.1 GCA_017745015.1 Bdellovibrio sp.
CTTCAGTTTTGGTGCGAACGTCACTGTCTTGGCGCCGATACTCCACTTTTTCTTCGGACAGAGTCACCGCATACTTATCAGGTTCAACTCCCATCGGCTGATGACAACTCGACCACACTCGATTTGTGGTAAGGTCCTTCACATAGACGAAGCTGCCCCAGCAGTCGCGAGTGACATCTTCACGCCAACGGGTCACAGCAATACCTTCCCATTTGGCATAACCACTGCCGGCCGTGGTCAACATCAAGGAGTACTTTCCGTTAGAAAGAATTTGCACCCGCGGACTTCGCATATGGGCGGTATCATATTGCCGTGTGAAGGATTTCTGTAAAGACTCTCCTCCCGCAAACTCCCATTCAATCAATGCGGCTTTCGGTGTTGCCAGAGGAACTTTTTGCGGAACACGCTCTTGCAATAGCAACTGTGTCGCCTTCACTCTCAATTCAGAATGAAAACGCTTTTGCATAATAGACGTGTTCAATAAATTATTAATGGCGACAAGACTCATCCCTTGGTGATGGGCCATGAAGGAACGGATGACGGCGAACTTCTGTTTTTCTTCCACTCGTTCCGGCGTGAAGTCCAAGGCCTCGTAAAAACCATAACGCGTCAGCGTGCGAAGTTTGATCAGTTCCGACAGATTACGCAGACTCTTTTTGGGATTCTGTTCTAACGCTAAGAACGTTGAGTAAGGCGAAATCACTAAGTCGTGACTTAATCCCCGCTTAAGTCCCAATCCAGGTATCCCAAAAGGACCATACTGATAGTTGAAATTCAAGTCTCGCGCGTTGTAGCCCGCCTCCGAAACACCCCAAGGAACTTTTTGCTTTTTCCCATAACTGATTTGTCGCTCAACCACAGCGTGCATTGTCTCGTGCAAGAGCGTGTTGTCGTAATCCTTCATCACAAGGGATGGCATCAGGTATTCAAACATTGAAGCCGACCACGAAATCAAGGCTCGGCGGCCTTCAACGGAAACCAATTGCCGTCCGAGTCTGAACCAATGCTTTTGATCCACATCGCCTTTAGCGATAGCGATGAAGCTTCCTAAACGCGCTTCCGACGCTAAAAGGTCATAGAAGGAATTATCATGACGTCCCTCAATGACGTTATATCCGATCGAGAAGACCTCTCGGTCTTTATCAAAGAGGAATTCGAAATCCATATTTACAAAGAGCATTTCGCAGAATGCCGCAATGTCTTGGCATTGCTTTAACGTAGCAAGAACATGACCTCTTCCTCGTTTCAAAGATTCTTCCAGATGATCTAGCTCGACTAAAGCAGATCGTGGCGGCAGATTCTTACCTGAATCCAGATCCTTCGAATCATGCTGCATACTTGCGATCTTTACCAAGGCGGCATTGTAAGATACGAGCATTGCTGATGGAATGAACACATGATCCAGCTCTGTTATAACTTCATGACTGAATTCTCCCACCCAGGAAAGCCACGGCGCAAAGAGCTCCAAATCTTTTTGCAAATCATTGATTTGTACAAGCAAAGCCTCGACCCACGATTTTAAATGGCGATAAGGACGTTCGCCATTTTCTTGCTCCAATGTGAGGATGCTATCGTGCACATCATCAATGGCATTCTTTAGCATTCGAGCCACAAGATCCCACTCGGTGAATTTCCGGGGCTCGCTGGTAAAAAGATTTTTTTGAATTTCTTGAATGTCTTTCAAGACGTAAGCCACGGACACGGCAGCCGAGGTTTGTCGACGGGTGCTGATACTATCGGCCTCGTTCTCAACGATGGATAGCGTCAAGCGCAATGCATGGAGAGTTCGCGGGCCCAAAATCGGCGCATCTTCCAACTCAATACAGGTTTGCTTTACCGCAAGAAGATACCCAGCCAAATTCCCACTATCCACCATAGAAATATATTTAGGGTAAAGTGGTTCAAGACTTTGAGTATCATACCAATTATAGAAATGCCCTTTATAGGTTTCCAATCTTTTTAAGGTCAGAAACGTATCATTTAAACGATCCAGACAGACTCGAGTTCCCAGATACCCCAGATCTTTTGCGGTAACCACCGCTAAAGTGTACAGTCCAATGTTTGTCGGAGACGTTCGATGTGCAACAACTCCCTCGGGGTCTTCTTGATAATTGTCAGGAGGAAGGAAGTTATCTTCTTTCGTCACAAAGGTTTCAAAGAAGTGCCAAATACGACGAGCAATGAGTTCTAGGAATTCCTTATCCTGAACTTGTAGGTCATACTCTTTTTTTCTACGATAGGATGTCACATGGGCAATCCAAGGATAGCACGCCCACAGCAATAGGAACGGTAACGACGTCGCAAGCACTAAGAGGGATCCGCGACTTGCCACCAAAAGTAAGGTCACAAAAAGAACCGTCTCCACAATCCAAGGCGTCTGCCACAGAGAGTTCACCCGATGCGTGATTTTTTCCTGATCGGCAGCGGTCACCCATTCAAGACGATCTTTTTTAGAAATCATCTGCCGATAGAATACTCGTACGATGGCATCAACTTGAATAGCTGCCTGATGAACTAGAAACGCTAACGACAAAAAGAACTGCGCAAGATTCATGCGCGCATTGCCGACAACATTCCAAAAGTTACTACTCCAGGGTACACCACGAGGACTGATAAGAATCCCGTTGGCCACATGGATAAAGGCCGGAACCGCAATGATAAAGATCGGTAACGCCGTCCAAAAGAAAACAGATCCAGGCATCAACGTCCAACCGGCCACAAAGAGCAAAAACAACCCCACGGCAACTAGACTGCGACGAAGGTTGTCATAGATCTTCCAGCGAGAAATCAACGGTAAACTGTTCGCCTGAAACATCCAACGGGCAATTTGCCAGTCTCCGCGAGTCCAACGATGCTGCCTTAAAAAGAAGGTGCGATAGGTTTTAGGATAATCATCCAACAATTCAATATCCGTGACCAGAGCCGCTCGCGCAAAAAGACCTTCCAACAAATCATGACTCAAAACGGTGTTCTCGGGAATTTTCCCACGCAACGACATTTCAAAGGCGTCGATGTCGTAAATGCCTTTTCCGGTAAAACTTCCCTCCAAAAACAGATCCTGATAAATATCGGATACCGCCGTAGTGTAAGGATCAATCCCAGTGTGGCCAGAAAACACTTTTGCAAAAATAGAGCGCGCTGAACTTTCAAGGGAAATAGAAATACGCGGTTGAATCAGACCATAGCCCTTTACCACGCGTCCTTGTTTTTCATCAAAGACCGGTCGATTCAGAGGATGCATTCCTGTCGCGATCAGCTTGCTTGCAACATCGCGCCCCAAATGAGTGTCCGCATCCAGAGTGATTACATATTTAAAAGTCGGTAAGATCTCTTCTGGTAAAGTGACAACTGCAAAACTGCCCTTGCCACCATTTCTTAAAAGACGATTGAGCTCTTCAAGTTTACCGCGTTTCCTTTCCCACCCCATCCATTTCTCATCTGCCGAATTCCAAAGACGATGACGATGAAACAGGGCAAATCGCTCGGCACGCAAAGGATCATACTTTTGATTGAGAGCCCTCACACCATTTTGTACGCGCTCCAATAACGACTGATCCATGGGTGTGTGTTCTGAGGCGGCATCCTTAAAGTCCGTAGCCAGACTAAAAAAGATATTCGCATCAGAGTTTCCCAGATAATGCACTTCCATCTTTTCCAGTAACGAATCGATGGTTTCTATATCTGAAAGAAGACAAGGGACAACCACCAAAGTGCGGGCCTCATCGGGCACCCCTTTAGAATAGTCCATTTTCGGAAGAGGTTTGGGGTGAACAATATTGGTCAAAAGGAAGTTGAATATACTCACGGCTAGATCGCCGCATGGAATGAAAAGCAAGAGACCCGCAACGATCAAAAGCCCTAACGCCGCCCCATTTTCGAGAGCATAGTAGATCGGCCCGACCATCAAGGCTGCCGTCAGCAACATGAGACTGGCGATGTAAAAAACCGTCGGCCGAATTGAGATGCGATAACGCCATTGAGTTGTCCACGGAACTTTATAGCCACAGTGAACTGCGAGCTTTTCAATACCGCGTTCTCGGAAGTAATAGCCCACATGGGATTTGCGATGATCTTGAGGATTCTTATTTTGCGCCTCTTGGGCTAAACTGACGGCCTTCTCTGCGATTTCAAGTTCTGTCAGTTTACTTTTTCTTGAAGCTCGCTCAATAAAGTGACGGTATTCATCCCGTGTCTTAAAATCCATTTGCGCATAGGCACCCACAGGATCCTTTTCCAAAATACGATCCAGCACACTGACGCTTTCAAAGAACGTTTGCCAATTCAAGTTAGAAAGCAGACGCATACTTGTGATGATATTGGCAATTGTCACTAAATTCGCAGCTTGAATTTGATGCTCAATATTTACAATCGCTTCTATATTGAGGTTCTGCTGAGCCAGACACTTTTCAACACGCTCCATCGCGGGCCAGACTTCAGGCTCTTGATCACGGAAGCGTTTCACCAACTGAGAAATCAAGGCATAGTCTTTGTCAGCCGAAGGACCGAAGAGTCCCGAGATCTTATCCAGGGTCTTTTGTAAGGCCCCTTTGCCTTTACCTGCCAATTCAAAGACTTCGTCGGCAATAGCGTCCCCTTGTAAACGTTGGCTGCGATCCCACGCGACTCGCAAAGCCACACGTCGAACATTCTCAACCAAAGCCAAACGTAAAGTAATGGGCACAGCCCACAGTTCACCGATGGTTAAGCTCGACTTAACCTGGAAGGATTTCACAAACCTACGAATAGTTTCCGCATCCAATCGGCTGTCGGTGTGCGCAATCAACGATAACGCCAAAGCATAAATGCGGGGATAGCCGACCAGATCTCCAACCCCAAGTTTTGGAAGTTCGTTATAGTAAGATTTGGGAAGGTCATTCTTAATCTCGCGGACTTGATCTTCGATGATATGAAAATTATCGACGAACCATTCAGCCGCAGGCGTGATGGTTTCTTTTTCTCGTAAAGCCACGCTGAGTTCGGTATAACAGTGCAAGAGCTTTTGATCACTGTCTTTGAGACGTTTAAGCAAAGGGCGTCGTATTTTTGAGCCGCGAACGACTTTAAGATGATCACTGAGGTAAACTGCGAACTCTTCGAGTCTTTCAACGCTGAACAAATCACCCCGAATCGGAGTTTCCGCAATATCCTCTACAGTCGCAGTACGCCTCTGCTTCGCCATGAGCACCCTTTCTCCGAAATCTTTATTTTTCTGGGTGCTGCCCTATTTATAAACCGAAGACCGAGTTTCTTGCTGAGAATCAAATGTCGAAAAATCTGCCGACTGCCAATCAACATTTTAGCTATGCCAAATTCCTCGAGGAAAAAAGACATCTCTCATTCCTTTTTGCGCCCCTTCCAAGTGAGCCTCCCCCGCAAGCATATAAACCTCTTCCAAACTGGGAGCAGGGATAAGATCTCGATCTGCAAGAGCTCGTGATGAATCTATCGCAAGCACCATTCCTTGCAGTACTTGAGAAGCCACATCTCCCGCATGATAGTTCGTGACCGCCGCATCGCGAATGCTCGGGGCAAAACTCAAGGCCTTTACCCCAAGCTTATTGGCCTCATTCACGGCGATTCTTCCCACATTGGAAAAAACTTCTTCTGTCAGTTCATCAGGATCACCAAGCCCGATGAGCAACAACCTTCCGGCAGAGATCTCTCCATGACTGGGTATTAACAACAAAGTCTCATAAAGCTTTCCCGGGAAATGACCACCTTGGCGCAAAGCTCGAATCTCGCCGTGATAATGTTCATCCACAGAAAGAGTGCCACCACTCATTTCTTGATTTTTGGTGTAATCAAAGAAGCAAACAATTTGCAGCGGGACTTCGGTTTGCGCGGGCCCAATAGGAACCACTTGAAAACGAGTTTTCTGATAAATGAAAAATGGCTGCTTCACCCGTTCTTTCCCAATGGAACCTGCCATGCTGCTAAATCCCCTTTTCCATTCCCAAAATAATTTCTATTTCCGCACTGACCAATCGGCGATAGATGCGGATGCGATCATAAATGGGATACCACTCAAAGAGCAGCAACTCCAACGGCCGCCACAAAGCAACCCAACCAAAAATGACAATACCTTCGCGAACGGTTGTGCCGATAATTCCCGGCTCGACATAACGCAAACCTTGCGCGAGCGCGAGACACAGGCACGTGATTGCAAGACCAATCCCGAGGAAAATCTCCGCCATGCGACGATTCTTAGAGAGCTCCGCTCGTTTTGTTTGAATTCGATATTCGAAGAATCCGTGAATAGATTCGCGCAACTCTCCACTGGAAGGTTGTTCGCTGGGCTTGGTGATGTAAATTTTTAATTTAATCGGTTGCCCCGGAGAGATTTCATCCAGATAAGATTCTAAATAGCGACTGAAGTTCTCATCAAGATCACGGATGCGAAAAGGCGCGGGATCACGATAATCAAAGAGCTGCTGCACATCATTTACACGCACTTCGATAATCTGAATTCCTTGAATGACTTTATAACGTTCGATGGTCATTGCGGCGTGCCCCTTTGTCTTGATTTTGCCTCGAGCAAAGGAAGAC
>JAGIAF010000188.1:0-4250 GCA_017745015.1 Bdellovibrio sp.
GTACACTTGGAATAAAAGAGAAACTAAATACACTTACCAATATCGCAAAAATCAATGCGGGCGCACTTGAAGCACGCACTGTTGGCCAATGAAACTTGTGAATCAGATGGTAAGTCACCTGAGCACCGATAATTGAAGCGAGCATCACGCAAATTAAAATCACAGATACAACCTCAAAACAAAACCCAAGACTGAGGAAATAAATGCAATCAAACCTAAGCGACCACCGAAGCCTTTGAAATAACGGCTCATCCAAAAGTAAATGGAACTGCCAATGAAAGATACCAGCAGAATCTCCCACGGGCCTGCCTCGACGATCTTTGATCCCATGCCCACGAACGCACCCATATAGATATTGGCGTGAATATGGGTGCTTTCGATGCGTTTGGTTTCAGGAATAAAAGTTCCCAGCAATCCCACTAGGGCTGCCGAAATCACCGCAGACATTTTAAATTCTGCTTGAAGATAGAAACAGGAAAAGCATCCCAATAGAAATGTTCCGAACTTTAAGAGCCAAAGTTCCAAATTTTTTCTGGTGAGTTCCATAGAAGTCTTTAAGGCAGGATCTAGCGCTCGCGGCGCATAGTTTGACGAAGTTGATCGGCCACATCACGTTTTTTAATCGCTTCACGTTTATCGTGAGTCTTCTTGCCCTTGACGAGTGCGATCTCCAGTTTTGCGCGGCCATCTTTGAAATAGATCTTCAGCGGTACACAAGAATAACCTTTTTCCGCCAAAGCACCTTGAATCTCATCAAGTTCACGACGGTTCATCAAAAGTTTACGCAAGCGTTCTGGAGCATGATTATTGTAACTAGAAGCTTTGTATTCAGCGATATGGGCATTCTGCAAGAAAGCTTCGTTGCCACGGAAAGAGATGTAAGAGTCTTTCAACTGCACGTCTTTCGCGCGCAAAGACTTTACTTCGCTTCCCATAAGCATCAGGCCCGCTTCATAGGTCTCAACGACCGTGAAATCAAAGCGTGCTTTTTTGTTTTCCTGAATGATCAGAATGTTTCCGGCCATGCCTACTCAAATCCAAACTTGTGATAAAGCTTAACGAACTGTGAAGGACTTAACTCCTCAGCTCGGGCTGTTTCTGGGAATCCCAGCTCTTTTAGCCACTCGATCAGTTGCTCTTGAGTTATCTGTTTTTGCCCTAAAAGACCAGCCAAATTTTTCTTCAAAAGCTTACGTCTTTGAGCAAAACCCATTTTAACGAAGCTGAGGAACTTATCGCGGTTTTTGACGTCCGTCGCAATGCGGGTAAAGCCCAAGACACGGCTTGCGACTTTCGGTGGCGGAGCAAAGTCCCCAGGTCCCGCTTCTGACACGATTTCAATCTTCCAGAAAGTCTGCGCAATCACACTCAAAAGACCATAATGCTCATCGCGAGCCGGTGCCTTGATACGTTGAGCGACTTCTTTTTGGAACATCAACACCATGTTGGAAACGCCAACATCTTCCAGCGAGCGTTCGATGACGATGCTCGAAGAAATCTGGTACGGCAGATTGCTGACGAAGACCAATTTTTTATCGTTATAGAATTGCGCCCAATCCAAACGCAAAGCGTCCTCTTCTAAAACTGGAAGACTCTTATTGCGCCAGTAAGCCGCGACATCACGATCCAATTCGATCAACTGAATTGGCAAGTTCAGTTCCAATAGCAAATCCGTCAAAGCACCCGGTCCCGGACCAACTTCAATCAGACGCTCTGGTTGAAAGCCTTTCACCGCTTCGATGATGCGATTGATGACCACATCATTAACTAAGAAATTTTGTCCTAAGGATTTTTTGGCAGTGATACCCAATTGTTCTTGGGCACGTGCCAGTCGTTCGCGGGCATAACTCATCTGAAATCCGATTCTAGAGCGTGAGGTGATGGGCCCAAATCAATTTGTGAAGTTTCACCGCGGGCCATGCGAAGTGCACCTACGTAACCGATCATTGCCGCATTATCCGTGCAATAACGAAGAGGAGGAACCACCAGGCGCAAACCTTTTTTCGCAGCCCACTCTTCCGCACGAGCACGCAAGCGTGAGTTTGCACTCACTCCCCCCGTCAGAATCACACGTTTGGCTTTGAAAACTTTAGCGGCGCGATCCAACTTCGCAATCAACACATCAACAATCGCTTCTTGGAACGAAGCGCACAGATCCGGCAGTTGCGCCTTCACTTGTTCAGGTCCTAATTGCGCAATCATTCTTTGGCCTGATGATTTCAAACCAGAGAAACTCATATCGAAAGTATCGTCATGAATCATGCTGCGAGGAAATTCAAAGGCGTGGGGATTTCCTTGTTTCGCCATTTGGTCGACTTTCACCCCGCCCGGGAAACCAAGACCCGACATTTTCGCAAATTTATCAAAGCACTCTCCAGCGGCATCGTCTTTGGTAGCACCCAAAACACGATATTCCCCCAGCGCTGTGATGTGATAAAGTGATGTATGACCGCCACTGATTGCGAGGCCCACATAAGGATAATCAAAATCTTCTGGTGGAGCATACTGCGCGTCTTTCAAGAACGGCGCAAGCAAATGTCCTTCGAGGTGATTTACACCCAAGAACGGTAAGTGTTTGGCTTGAGCTAAAGACTTGGCCGTAACCAAACCCACGATCAGGGCTCCAACAAGCCCTGGGCGATTCGTTACCGAAATCCCCTGAACATCAGACCAATTCATGTTGGCTTTTTTGAAGGCTTCCTCAATCAGAGGAATCAGAGCGATGGAGTGATTGCGAGCTGCAATCTCTGGAACGACCCCGCCATAGGCTTCATGGGCAAGGTCTTGGGAAGCGGAGACAACTGAATGCACCCAGCCGCTGCGATCCACGATCGCAACAGAGGTGTCATCACAACTGGTCTCTATCGCTAATACTCTTTCAATCACTGGCTACTTTTTTAAACCCTTCAATCGGATTTTAGCACGGCGAGCTTCTTCTGACTTGGGAAATTTGCTAACAACTTCATCAAAGAAGGTTTTTGATTCTTCTTTCATGCCCAATTCCTGGAAGGAAACACCGATTTTGTAGGTGGCGTCAGCAAAGTGAGCCCCTTTCGGACTTTCATCACGGTATTTTTGGTAGCTCAAGATAGCTTGTTTCCATTCTTTTTTAGAGAAAAACTCTTGGCCCACTTCATAACCATCTTTACGCGCTTGTTTTGCAGCTTTATCGGCTTGGGCAGCTGCAACAGATGCGGCTTCAGAAGAACGAGCAGCATTCAAAGCATTTACTTGAGCATTCAGTTGGAAAACCATGTTTTCCAATTTAGTGACAGATTCTTGAAGGATATCGACCTTTTTAGAGAGGTTTACGTTCTGCTCTTGAGCCGCTTTAAGGTCTTTGCCGATGCTATTGTTGTCTTGTTTGTTTTCCACAACATCGACACGGCCATTAAGATTGCGGATTTGCTCTTCCAAGTCAGAGAAGCGATTGCCAGCATCAGCTGTCGCTCTTTGCATTGTCGTTACTTGATCTTGCATCACTTGACGTTGTTCATTGTTACGAACGTCGTTGCGTGTCTGCAAACAGCCAGTCAATAAAAGGCTTCCAGCGGCAACAGTTGTGACAAGTAACTTCATAAAACATCTCCGGTTTTCTGACGAATCAAACGAGCTGAGTTCTCTGCTTTTTCAGCAGCGAAGCGGGCTCTTACAAATTGTTCTTTTGCTTTTGCATAATCGCGATCGTCGAAATAGATGCGACCTTTGCGATAGGCTTCTTCAGCCTGATGCCAGTATCCTGGCGAATGACGAGCGGCTTGAACAGAACGGGCCGCATCGATAGCGGCCCGAGCTAGTGAGTAATCATCAATGGGCGCGGGAACAGTTTGGCAACCAAGGATCACAGAGAAAACTAAGACTCCGATGAATAGTTTGGCCAACGTCACTCCACACCCTTTCTAAATTACTGAGCTGGTACGAAGTTAGCGCGACGGTTTTTCGCGAAAGAATCTTCAGTGTCACCAGTTGCGATTGGTTTTTCTTTACCGTAAGAGATTGTGCTCAAACGATCAGCCGCGATGCCCATGCTTACCATGTAAGCTTTAACTGCATTCGCACGACGCTCACCCAACGCTACGTTGTACTCAATAGTACCACGAGAGTCACAGTGACCTTCGATTTGAACTTTTGTGCCTGCGTGCTTTTTCATCCAGTCTACGTTAGTAGCGATGTCTTTTTTAGAAGCAGCATCTAGGCTCGATTTGTCGTAACCGAAATGAACAGTTACTAGACCATCGATTTTACCAGAG
>JAGIAF010000188.1:4260-6517 GCA_017745015.1 Bdellovibrio sp.
GTAGATTCAATTGCAGTGCCACCAGTTGGAGTTGTTTCAATATTAGCGTCTGACTGAGATTGTTTACCTTTACAACCAACAACCATTGCGCAAGCTACAAGACCTAAAGCCAATTTACGAACCATGATGTCCTCCTATGAAGTTCGAATAGGTATGATTAACATTAAAAACTTTAATTTATAGCAGCTTATTGTCAAACCTTTGCTTTTCATAAGTGTGTTGCGTGGCTGTAAGCGTCCAATGCTGAGACGGAAATATGCAGAAACTTATTATACAACTCGGGCTCGCACTCACATTTCTCCTCTCATCCACCGCCGCACTTGCTCAGTGGGAAGTGCAACCGTACCTAAAATGGAAGGTTGTCCATACACCTCACTTCCAAGTGATCTTTAATGCCGAGCAGCAGGACCTTGGTCTTTTGTATGCTGAAAAATTAGAGAAAGCCTACTTTCAACTGCGCTCTTACTTCACTGAGGCACCGGAACGCACCATCGTTGTTATCAATGACAAAACAGACTTAACAAATGGTTATGCCACACGCATTCCTTATCCGCATATTATGGCTTATCCCGTTTTGCCGGGACCGGAAGAAAGCTTAGCTGACACCGGCGATTGGGCTTTTGAACTTCTCGCTCACGAATACACCCACATTCTGAACTTCGAACCGGCGGGTGGAATCATGGTTCCCCTACGCGCTATCTTCGGAACCATTATCGCACCAAACTTGTTGCTGCCGAATTGGTGGAAAGAGGGTTTGGCCGTTGAAATGGAAACGCGCCTTGGACATAAAGGTCGTTTGCGCTCCGTCTATCAAGACGCCACCTTGCGCGCCATGACGGAAGATCAAACCTTGACGAGCTTTGACATGGCACAAATCAATGAAAACATTCCGACTTGGCCAGAAGGTGCTCGTCCCTATTTATTTGGCTCCCTTATGTGGAGTCAGATGTTAGCAGAGCATGGGGATAAAGTGGTGGATGAGCTGAATCAACGACACGGTCGTCGCATTCCTTACTTTGTCGAAACTCCCGCTAAAGATGCCACGGGCATGAAATATCCCGAGCAATATGCCCGTGCTTTGAATGAAACAAAAACCCGCGCGGAAACTCAGCTAAAAACTCTGCGCGAAGTTCTGCCGACGCCCTTTGTGCAATTGCGCAATCCCTATATGTTCCTAACGGCACCTTCGATTTCTCCAGATGGTTTGCGCATGGCCGTGATCACTGAGGACGACGCCAACTCCCGTTCCGTGAAAATTGTCGTACGTAAAGATCTCAAAACCAGCTTTATGGACGCGAAGGAAACGGACACTATTGAGAAGTTTGACCAAAACTTCTTTCCCCTTCCCTCACAAGACGAGCCTCCGTCGGGAAGTATCCAGCGTGTGAGCTGGTTCCCCGATTCACAAAAAATCGTCTATGACAAAATTGACGTCACCAACAAGGTCGAAAGATTCTCTGACCTCTTCATGTACGATATTATCAACGGCACAACGAGTTCTTTGACCAAAGGTTTAAGAGCCCGTGAGCCCATTGTATCCCCTAACGGCAAACAGATCGCCTTTGTGAAGCTTGAAGGAGGTAAAACTCATCTGGGGTTGCTGACTTTAGACGGCACCACTCGCAAGGTGGATCTGCTTTATTCTCCGGACTTTCAAGAGCGCGTATCTTATCCGATTTTTTGGGATGAAGATACGATCTTGTTTTCGCTACGTAAAGACGGCGCAGAGTACTTGCATCGATATTCCATCAGCAAAAACACGATAGAAAAAATTCTTCCGGAATTTCCAGATGCTCGTTTCGCCAAAAAGACGTCTGAAGGTTTGATCTTTGCCTCTAGCCAAAATGGAACTCACAATATCTATTTGGCAAACGCAGATCTGACGTCCGCTCGTCCGATCACTCACACCTTGACCGCCCTTTTCTCGGCTGACCTTGATCCAGCGTCGCAAGACCTCTTTGCAACGATGATGACTTCTCAAGGTTTAAAGGTCGCAGCTTTTAAAGCGGAAAACTGGAAAGCAACACCTAGCGATCTACCACACATTGATCCTCTGTGGGAAAATCGCTATCCTGCAGTTGCCAATGAAGAAGAGGCGACGACTCAAGCTCACGCCACAGTGAAGGCTTCAAAGATTGAAGACTATGCGGCTTCTGGCTATTTGCTTCCGCGCTACTGGGTTCCTTTTATCGTCGGCACGTCCAGTGAAACCGGATTGATTTTACAGGCGATGACGTCGGGATTCGATCCCCTCAAG
>JAGIAF010000189.1 GCA_017745015.1 Bdellovibrio sp.
GCTTGGTGCAGAGATAAACCCAAAGCCTCAGCAACGAGATGCTGAGTTTCGCTAGGATGTTGGGAGCTCGAGTGAACTTCAATTTGTCCGTCTTCTAGGGGATAGGCAATGCAAGCTTGCGATTCCAAATAGAAGTGCTCTTGGCCACCGCATTCAAACACACCACTCAAACGGTGAGGAGCTGTAGCCATGGCTTTATCGGCATCGCCTTTACGGATCGGTCCTGAAGCACAAAGGAAGTTTTTCTTTTCAATAGCAGCATCGATGCTCAAGATTGCATCTGCTTTTTCAATATCAAAAGTTACCAGGTTGCGCGCGTGAAGAAGTTCTTCGTAATCGGTGCCTACCAGCAAAGCGCAAGGCTCATCAAAGTATCCAATTTTTCCATCAACCAAGATAGGCTGCTCGACAACAATCGTGCCCCAGCGGTTGTGATGCAGATCCTTGCCTGTGAAGGCGGCGATCACGCCGGGAGCTTTTAAAGCTTTTTCCAAGTGCACGGCTTTGAGAGTTCCTGCGGCGGCAGGAACTCCAACCGGTAAAACTAATACTTCGCCACGTTGTTGTGGACGGTCATCGATGAAAACACTTGTGCCACTGACATGGCCGGTGGATGAGTCATGAGGAATATTTTGACCTACGGACATACGGCCTCCGCAACTGAATTTTCAACCGAGAGTTCGTGGAAGCATTTCTTAAATAAGTTTTCAGTCACCAATTGGCGATACTCACGGCTAGCACGCAGGTCTGAAATCGGAGTGATCAAACTTGCCGCAAGAACTCCAGCATCAGCGAAAGTGTTTTCATTGAATGCTTTGCCCACTAAGTGCTGTTCCACTTGTGGCAGGCGGATCACGCAAGGACCCACGCCACCCATAGCGATGCGAGCTTCGCTAAGAGTTCCGTCTTGAACCTTCAAAACCGCAGCAAAAGTCACTGCGGAAATATCCAAGTCCTTACGCAAAGAAACTTTAAAGAAACGGTTCAGATATTCACCCTTCAAAGTCGGGATCAGAATACCCACGGCAATCTCATCATCGGTCTTATCAAAGACCTTGTAACCCTTATAATAATTCTTAAGAGCCACTTTGCGAGTTCCGTTTTTAGAAGCAAATTGAATTTCCGCATCCAGCGCCATCAAAGCCGGAATGCTATCGCCAATCGGAGATCCATTCAGAACGTTCCCTAAAAGAGTTCCCTGATTTTTAATTTGTGGCGAAGCAAAAATATGCAACAAGCGTTTCAACTCTGGATGAGAAGTTCTTACGAACTCCTCCACATCCGTCAAGCTGACTTGTGCGCCGATAAAGACGCCCGCAGAAGTATTTTCAATTTTATGAAGTTCAGAAACTTTGTTTAGAACCAAGATCTCTTGCAAAGAAGTCTTCGCTTTATTTACCAAAACCCCGATATCCGTGGCACCAGCCACGATGCGAGAAGTTGGGGAGGCTTGACGAAGGGATACTGCGGAAGCAAGGTCAGTCGGTAAAGTGAGTTTCTTGTTTTCAAAAACAATCTCAATACCGTCGGTTTGAAGAGTTTTAAATTGCGAAGTGAGTTCCGCCGTAAGGTAGCGCTCCTTCATGGTTTTCCACTTAGCAAGCTCCAAATGAGTCGCAGCTGCCAAGATCGGCTCATAGCCTGTGCAACGGCACAAGTTACCAGTCAAATAGTTGCGAGCTTTCTTTTCAGTGACTTCGGTTTTCGCAGCAGAGCAGTCTTCCGCAAGTTGGGCCATGGAACACACCATACCCGGAGTACAGAAGCCACATTGGCCGCCATGGAACTCACGCATTTTATTTTGAACTTCAGACAAGCCTTCAGAATCCTTCAGACCCTCGACAGTGACGATGCAAGCCAGATCAAAAAGAAAGACCGGAGCAATACAAGAGTTGATGGTGCGCAAAGGAGTCCAAGCGCCATTGCGATAATGGGAAGCAACGACAGAGCAAGCACCGCAGTCACCTTCCGCGCAAACGACTTTAGTTCCAACTTTAGAAAGAGAATTTCTTAGAAATTGTGCCAGAGGCAGAAACGCGTCTTTGTCAGAAACGTTGAGCGTCTCGCCATTGATATGGACTGTAAGATGACTTCTTTTTGTTATTTGACTCATCTTAAATGGTTCTCATGAATTGGCTCCCATTTCAAGAAGACGAAGGTCTTTTTCCAAGCGCATAGCGTAATGAAATCGCGACCTTAAGCCCCTGCAATAAACAGGTAAAACCTCCCTGCAACCTTTGGCGGCATTGTCGGTGAGATGAACTCCAGGATATGAGTACCTTCATAAAAATATTGGAGGTGTTCTTTGGTTAAATTCGTTCTTTTTCTAGCTACGATGGCCCTTGGTTTTACGGCGAAAGCCCATGTTTCCCTCGAAACTCCCTCAGCAGCAGCAGGTAGTTACTATAAAGCCGTTGTCCGTGTTCCTCACGGTTGCGATGGAACGGCAACAACAGGTATCCAAATCACGATTCCAAAAGGTTTCATCACTCCAAAGCCAATGCCTAAAGCAGGTTGGAGCATCGAAATGGATCAAAATGCCCAAGGTCAAGTCACCGAAGTGCGTTTCGTCGGCGGTAAACTTGAAGATGCATTTTATGATGAATTCGCATTCCGCGGAAAAGTCGCCGCAACGGCAGGAACAACTTTGTACTTCAAGGTCCTACAAACTTGCGAAAAAGGCCAAATCAACTGGGCCGACATTCCAGCAGCAGGTCAAGACGAGCACGAACTCCAAGCCCCAGCCGCATCCCTAAAAGTAACAGCACCAACAGCCAACCCCTAAGGTGCCAGGCACTTTTTGGGCCTGCAGTGCATAAAAAAAGGCGATCACCAAGACCGCCTTTTTTTATTTTTTGAATGTTACTAAAACTAGTGACGAACGATACCAGGAGAAGACTCCGTCGCAAGCTCATTCAAGCAGTCAGCAAAGAATTTGCAAACGATGAACAAGTGAACTTGCTCGTCAGCTTCCAAAGTGGGCTCAAGCTCAGGAGACATGAACAGCTCCTCAACCATGTAGTTCAAAACTTCAGGTTGGCCGCCTGAAGCCGCTTTTTCTTGAAGTTCAGCAAGCATGTCGTCGTTCATAGCCAAGTATTTTTCCATTTCGGATTCAGCTTTTTCAAAACGAGCAACTACTTCGTCTTCAGTCATTGCGCGAAGTGATTTGTATTTTTCTTCGAATGCTTTATTCAAGATCAAGGCCATCATGAAACCAAGATCCTGAGCACCTTCGCTCATGTCTTCGATAAACTCCATAAAGAAGCCTGCAAGATCGGGTTGCACTTCAAAAAGGTGCTCAGAGGCTTTTTCCAAGTCCGCTTCCGCTTGGATATTACAGATCTTGTCAATTGAGTCTTGGACAACTTCGAATGGGATTTTTTCCATGATATTCCTCTTAACTGTGTTTAATATTGGCAGAGAATACAGGGGAGTGGGGAACGATGCAATTTATTAAGATCATAGGACTCTGTTTTATTTCGCTGACAATGGGTCAAGTCACCCTCGCAGAGACGCTTCCAGAGGATCTTTACTCCCACAAAATTCAACCAATTTTTGACAACCGTTGTCTGGGATGCCACAGCTGTTTCAATGCTCCTTGTCAGCTCAATTTACAGAATTTCGAGGGGTTTGAGCGTGGCGCAAATAAGCTCAATGTTTACGATGGAACGCGCAGTAAAAGTGTTTTACCAAGTCGTCTTTGGATTGATGCTAAAACCACGGAAGAATGGCGCGGCAAGAACTTCTTCGCGGTGCATACGTCTGCAACACCAGAGGAGAATATCTTCTTTCAGATGCTCAATCTTAGAGCAAAAAACTCTGCTTCTGTTAAAAAGCAGGTCCATGAGAGCATGGTTTGTCCTGCCAATAGGACCGAGTTCCAAGCTCTCGAAAAAGGTTCTCCTGAGTTAGGAATGCCTTACGGCCTGCCGGCGCTGCATGAAACAGAAATGCAAACAATCCAAAATTGGATCGCTAAAGGGGCGCCGGGCCCCACTACCAGAACTCTCAAATCTCGTGCTGAGGTCCCGGACGCTTTGCAACAGCAAATCAAAGTCTGGGAACAGTTTCTGAATCAGGGGGATTTGAAGCAAAAACTCGTCAGTCGTTATTTGTATGAGCATTTATTTTTAGCTCATATCTATTTTCCTGAAAGTCCGAGGGATTTCTTTCGCCTTGTGAGATCGGCAAAGTCCTGCAGTAAAGTCGATGAAATCGCAACTCGTAGACCTAATGACGATCCAGGTATGAAGAACTTTTGGTATTGTTTCAAAAAGTTTCCAGGCACGGTCGTGATGAAAACCCATCTTCCCTATGAACTCAGCGCCACGAAGCTGGGGCGAGTGAAAGCTTTGTTCTTTGGAACTCCTTGGGAGTTAAAAGAACTTCCAGGTTATCAAGAAACTGTGGCCGAGAATCCGTTTATCACCTTCCAAGCGATTCCGGTAAAAGCGCGATATCAGTTCCTGCTCGACGATGCGAAATATCATGTCGCTACCTTTATCAAAGGTCCTGTTTGCAACGGCTCTATGGCGGTGAATTCGATTCAAGAACAGTTTTATACTTTCTTCTTAGATCCTAACTCCGACAATATGACTCTGTCGAAAGAGTATGAAGCCAAGGCTGCAAAGCTCTTAGTGTTGCCAGGCATGTGGGGCAGTGATGTGAACTTCTCCAGTGCTCCGGGCCACTTGAAAACATTGGGAGAGTACCGCGAAGCATATCGTAAACTTCGCAGTGATGAACTCGTTAAAATGCGTCCTGGTGGTTACGTTCTTCAAGATATTTGGAATGGCGATGGTATCAATCCCAACGCCGTTTTAACTATTTTCCGTCATGATCAAAATGCCGTGGTGATGACGGGGGCTGTGGGCGATCTTTCAAAAACTGTCTTCGTCTTGGATTATCCTCTATTTGAGCGTTTGGTTTACAATCTGGTTGTGAATTTCGACGTCTATGGAAATATGGCCCATCAACTTTTGACTCGTGTGTATATGGATATGATTCGCACCGAAGCTGAAGAACTCTTTTTGAGATTTTTGCCCCCAGAGCAGCGTTTGTCCTATCGTCGTTCGTGGTATAAGGGACTTCTTGCCAGTGCAAAAATGAATTACATCTATCCACCAGTGGGCTCAGCCGAACCGACGGGAATTAAGTTCACCGAAGGCACGCAGACCAAAAGGCAGATGGTCGAAAAAATTCTATTTTACAGTATGAACAAGACAGTGCGTGGACCGCTAGATCCCATCAATTGGCGCAAAGTTGCTGCTCCTGAAAGCATGAAGTTGTCTAACGTGGCCGTAGGAGACGATCGTGAGTTCCGTAAAATCTCGGCCATTCCTGCCAAGGGAAAAACTCCTTTTGCGCGCTATTTTCCAGACGTAGCCTATGTGATGGTAAAGGGGAGCGCAAAAACTCGCGTCTTCACTTTGATTCATAATAAAGAGCATGAAAATATCTCTTGGATTTTAGGTGAGTCCCTTAGAATGGATCCGAATGAAGACACACTGACTTTGAAAGAAGGCTATTGGGCGTCGTATCCAAATATGATTTTCAATGTGGCAGAAAAAGATCTTTCAAGTTTCGCCGCCATGGTGAAAAGCATTCAAGCAGATACAGGTTATCAAGCTTTGGTGGATAAATACGGTGTCCGTCGTCAGAACCCCCATTTCTGGGAGTCCTATGATGTGTTGAATAAGTTGTACTTGGAAACAGATCCTATCAATGCGGGTGTAATCGATCTTACCCGATATGATCTTTAAAATATTAAATCTTTCCCGTTCCAGGTGATGGTGTAGACCACGCAATTTGGAATGGGAAGAGGCTCTATGATATCCGGGCGCAAAGAGTGAAGAAACCGACGCATCATCAAACCATGAGTGCAAAGTCCCAAAGAGGAAAACTCTTGAGTGGAACAGAGATCCGTTAAGCCCTTATGAAAGCGCTCGATGGCCGTTAAAGCACTTTCTCCGTTTTTATAAGTAAAACCAAAATTGATGGCTTCGTGGGATGTCCAGCGCAACCAACTATCTTCGCCGTGCTTTTCGATAATTTCTTCTTGAGTCATTCCTTCGATATCGCCGAGATACACTTCGCGAAATTGTGATGACGAAAACGTCGGAGCTTTTAAGATCTCATTGGCAATTGTCGCTGTCTGTTGAGCGCGTGTGAGGTCACTGCTAACCATCAGGTCCACGGGATTCTTGCTAAAGAAATCCTGCAAGGTCTGCGCTTGTTTGCGACCTTCTTCATTCAAAGGAATATCTGTGTGACCCTGCATGCGGCGGTTCAGATTCCAGTCGGTTTGGCCATGACGAAAGAGATGAATGGTTTTTAACATAACAACTCGATTGAAACACTTGCCACGCTCGAATGAAAGCGGAAAGATCAGAATATGAATAAGATTATCAAAGCATTTCGTCAGTCTTTTGAGTCTTTACTTCGTCTGCGTATGATATTGCTGGTGATTCTTCCGCCGGTGCTCGCAGTCTTCGGTG
>JAGIAF010000018.1:0-7289 GCA_017745015.1 Bdellovibrio sp.
GTACGGACTGGGACTTGTGGATTATAAGTATGATCCTTCAGCGCCGAAGGAAGACCTGCAGGTCGAATTGAATGCTGCTGCTTTCTGGAAATTCTAAGAAATAAAAAAAGCCTCGCAGAGGCTTTTTTTATTTCTTCTTAAAGAATCCACCGATAACTTCTTTGAGGTCCATATTGAAGACGTCTTGCTTCTTATTTGCCGCACTCAAGGTCGACAATTCACGACGAGCTGGCATGAAAGACGGATCCATCGCCACAGCTTTTTCTATTTGCTTGCGCGCTCCCACCATGTCACCACGGTTCTTTTGCAAGAGCCCCATCACAAACGGATAAAGCGCATCGTATCGCTCATCAGGAGGGACTTGCATCACTTCCAATTCAACTTCTTTGATCAAAGCAATACGACGAGTGGCATCGGCAGTTCCCGCCACGCCCAATTTTGCCCAAGAACTGTAAAGATAAAGCTGTGCCTGAGTGGAGTTGAGCTTTGCAATCTCACCCACCATCGTTATAGCTTTTGGATACTGCATATACTGCAATGCTTTTTTAGCATCTTCCATCATGCTCGCTGCCTTCAGCTTATTCTCAGCTTCAGAACGTTGCGCTTCCTGACGGAATTGGCTGGCTTTGTTGGAGTCTTGAGCTATAAGAATCGCGTCTTCGGCGTCCTTCTTAATACGAGTCCACAATGTCGCCACTTCGCTTTTGCCATCTTCTGGCTCAGGTCCTAGAAGAGTCAAAAACTCCTCTAGCACGCTTTCAAGCGAACCAGAACTCATCGAACCACTCTCCATATAAGAAACGATTTCAAAACCGTTCTTACCTTCAAGGTCCGCCCAAATTTTCTTAAGAGCCTTCAATTGTACTTCAGGACTTTCAAACGCCGCTTTTTGAGCGAACACGATCAAGCCCTTAGTGAGCAAGAAGTGAATCGCTTTATAAACCGCCGTCTCGCTGTAGCCTTTAATATCCAACAAGCGCATGATAGTCATGTCACCATCAATTTTCGACAACAAGCCATCCAGGGACCTAATCATCGACATATTCAATGCCGGATGATCATCAGTAAATGTAGGGCTTTTCGCGATCACATCCCCCGTCCACATACGGTAAAGGGATTTCAACCACGTCAAAGAAAGCTTCGAAGCAATCCAGTCGTGCAAGTAAGCAGACAACGCATCTGCATCGATACTTGGATTTGTCATCTCTACTTCAGCAGAGGCAAAGTTCACACGGATCTTTTCATCCACGATCGTGCGCACCAGACGGATATTCATTTGCTCCATCAAGATCACGTCGAAGGCATGAGGACTAAGCTGATTGTTCTGAATAAGGTAGTTACCAATACGACGGTTGTTCTTGTCACGCAAAGCATGTTGCACGTCTGCTGGTGTGGCATAACCACTTTGAATCAGCATCTCTCCCAAGAAAGTCGTCTTATCATCTACGTCAACGCCGACGATATTTCCGTTACAGAAAGAAATCCCCGAAACAGAACCGTCCGAGTTGTAAATGTTCAAATAGCCACTGCTCTTTGTTTCCACCAGAAGTGAATACAAAAATGGCAAGTCAAAACCGCTGACTTCCTCAATCGACTCAATCACCTTTCTTTTTTGGCGATTCGTGACCTTTGGATTTTGGAACATTTGGTAAAGCAATTTACGTGCGTTAGATTCTTCCCTCTTCGACGTATCTTCTTTTTTTACAAGCTTAAGAACTTGATCCATCTCAAACGGCTTGCGCAAAAAAGCAAGAGCCTGAGCTTTTTGAGTCGCTTCTTGAATGAAAGATTTGTCAGTGTAAACACCCGACATCAAAATCACTTTAAAGCGCATATTCGGATTGTTTTGACGAGTGCGTTCGATGAAATCTAAACCCGTCATTTGCGGCAGCAAACAGTCACAGAAAATGAATTCGATATTATTGGAAAGCAAATGAGCCGAGGCATCATCTGGACGAGTCGCCAGATGAACAGAATGCCCCGCACGACTCAGAATCTCTTTAAGGGCCAACCCTACAGATTCATCGTCTTCCAAAATAAGGATCTTACTTTTTGCTTCGCTCACTTTGTCCTTTTCGGCCGGAAAGACTTATCTATTAAGAATAAAACGAAAAAAAGCGGGACTGTCATCCAGCACCCGCTTCGCATTCTAGACCTTAGTATTGAGAAATTACTTCTTAATGAACTTAAAGTATTTGGCTTCAATAACGTCCATCTCCATGTCGTTCCCTTCTTCGTCTTTAACCGCTTCTGGAGGAGTCACACTGGAGTCAGTATACTCAGTACCGTATCGGAATAAGACATTCTTTTCAGCGCCAGACTCATCATTATAGTAAGGAACGAAAAATGAATTCACCTTACCAGAAGAAGGCAAGAAACCATCAACCATGTTGATTTGGTCAACAATCACCTTTGGACAGTTGCTGAAGGTGATTTTCGCAGGGCCTGCAGTGCCCATCCACTTGATCCACTCACGGATACCGCAAGAGTTGATGCTTTTTACGCCGGCCAACTCCACATCGATTTGCTGATTTCCAGACAAATTGAACTGGGAAAAATCAACGTCTTCATCAATCGTGCCTGCCATTTGAACAGTCAACTTATCAGCTGCTTTGTCCATTTTAACGTCGAGTTTGCTCATCCTTGTGCTCCTACTAATTCTAAATCAATATCAAATTTACTGAAGACCTTCGTGTTTTACCACAAAAAAGGTCACGTCATCGACCAAGGCCGCCCCTTGACGATGGGACTGAAAGCTCAATGCGAATCGGTCCACTGAATCACTGACATTCGGGAAATCCTTGTTTGCCGCAATCAGAGCCTTGATAAACTCACGCTCTCCCCACGCTTCTTTCGAAGGATTTTGAATATCTGGGATTCCATCAGTATAAAAGAAAACGCCGTCGCCTGCATCTAATTGAATACTGGTTTGTTCATAAATTGAGTCACGAGCCTGTCCCAATCTGGGATTATTCACTTCATTAAGAGGTACTAAGTCTTTTTTCTTAAGAACATCTGCACCTTTTTTCATCAAGAAAGGCGCTTCGTGAGAGGCGTTACAATACACCAACTCACCTGTCGTCAGATCAAAACTCGCCAAGAAGAATGTCATCATGATGCGACCTTTAGAAACATCGTAAATAGAACGATTCAAAAGTTCCATCGCTTTAGCCGGAGAGATATCCAACTTCTCTATGATCGTTGAAGCTGACTTCGCGGCACTCGTGATTAACGCTGCCGGAGCACCGTGCCCAGTCGCATCGCCGATCCACAAGAAGATCTTATTGCCCACTTGGCAATAATGCCACCAGTCGCCACCGCACTCGCTGGCAGGTTCGTAGTAGCCTGCAATCGCTAACGGACCAATCTTAGCACGCGTTTCTGGGAATAGAGTTTCCTGCACCGTTTTTGCGGTTTGCAGTTCGGATTCCATACGCGCTTTTTCTGCTGTTTGTTCTAATAGACGAGATACTTCCGCCGCCATCAAGTTGAAGTTGTCTGCAAGGCTTCCAACTTCATCGTTCGAAGTGACATCAACACGAACGTTGAAGTCTCCTTCCGACACTTTTTTTGTAGCCGTAAAAAGCTGAGTTAAAGCATGAGTCAAACCGCTCGATGCAAACAAGCTGATGATGACTGTCAACGAAACCAAAACTCCAAAGAAGATCAAAGATTTTCTGATCAAGATTTGCACGGCGCTCAATGCTTGGGCTTTTTCAACTGTGGTCACAACAGTCAAATCACCGAAACCCGCCTTCGCATAAGAAACCAAAAGGTCCGCACCATTAGCAGCTTTCACCGTCTCCGCGCCTTGACCCACCTTACTTCCTGTATCGCTCAAGAATTGTGGATTGATCAAAGATTGAATCTTTTGGCCCGGCATTTCTTCAGGTCCAAAAAGAACAGTTCCATCTGCGGAAATCAAATACAACTTCTGAGATGTCGCGGCTCTGAACATTTCCGCAGACTCACTCATGCGTACCAACACCATAAAGATGGTGCTCTTTGTTTTTGTATCGTTCAGAACTCTCTCCATGATCAAAACGCGATCGTCGTGGAAAGGAACTTTTACGACACGGCCGTTAGCGTCTGTCTCGGCGAAGTACAACGGCATTTGCGCAGCCAAAGTGCCAAGCAAGCTGTTCGCTCCATCTGGTACTTTTTCAAGGACGGCAGATTTCTCATACTGACCTGTCGCACCTTGAGTGAAAACTACGATGTCTTCAATGTTGAACTCATTTTGAAAAATAGAATTCGCAACTGGTGAGAATTTATATTGAGAAAGATAATCTTGGAAGATCGGCTTCGTCGTGCCCAACACTGCATTAAGCTGTGTCTTAATTTGAGCCGCCATCGTTCCCGACATAGTGCTTGAGGAATCAAAGACATAAGCAATTTTGTCATCTTCAAAGATTCGTAATGCCAACACAAGGTAGGCTGTTAACGTAATCAACGGGATCGACGTTAATAACAACAGAATTTTGTATCTTATTGATAACCCACGTTTTTTCACCTGCTTAGTATGCCCTGTCCCTCCAAATGCGAAAAGAAATTCTCATATATCTTAGGCTAAAGTCTGTAAATTACTTGGGCTTTCCTGCCGAAGAGATAAGCGGGAGATATATGTCACGTTTAGGAAAAACAGAGAAAACCATATTTTCGATTGCTCTGCTTATGTTGCTGGCGTTCTCGTACTTTTTATACGACGACTCTCTTCTATTTCCGAAAGACCGCAATGGACAGCTTGAGCTCATTGGTTCTGTCGCCGTCTCTCAAAATGACGTCCGCAGGAAAAACCTAGATACATTCAGTTGGCGCCCAGCCAGCCGTGAAGATAGCATCTACGAAAATGACTCCATCTTCACGGGCGAACGATCTGAGGCCCAAATCCGCCTCCAAGATGGCACCATTATTCGTATCCAACCGAACTCACTGATCACATTGAAAATGAAAAATGGTCAGATGAGTCTCGATCTGCGTTACGGTAATTTGATTGGTGAGATCGCTCAAGGCTCCACTTTGAAAATCCACTCCGGTGGCGAAGAGTTCAATTTAGATTCTTCAGAGAAATCAAAAGTCCAATTCAAAAAAGCTCATACTGGGAATGTCGACCTTCAACTTTTATCGGGTAAGATCAACTATTCTGACAAAAAGAAACAAGCGCAATTGGTTAAAGATACACCAGTCGCAATTTCTCCGAAGGGTGAGATCAAGCAACTGCAAAAACCAACAGTTGAGTTGAAAACCGCGAATAATACGACATGGATGAGAATCAATCCTGACGATCCTCTTCCTTTGGAATGGATTGGTCACGGAGATATCTCTAACTATGACGTAGAAATTTCAGCAACCCCTGACTTCAAAAATGTGACAGTTTCAAAATCAACTCCCGAGATGAAGTTGCCAATGACTGAGCCGTTAGAACCGGGTTCTTATTTCTGGCGAGTTAAAGCTTATGATCGCAATGGCGAAACAGCTCTTTCTGAAGTTCGTCAGATGGGCGTAACTCACCTTGCAGGACCCGAGATCACTTCTCCACAAAAGCAAGCTGAGTTCCAAATGGAAATGCGCGTGAAATCTCCAGAGGATTTAGCACTTGCCACCGAAATCAAATGGCAAGCGCCTCCTATTTTGAAAGTTTTCAAATGGCAAGTTTCGAAAGAAGAGCGCTTCAATGAAGTTCTTAAAGAAGGCACGGTCAACGGCCTCAATGCACTCACTCCAAAACTTCCAAGCGGAACCTATTGGGTTCGCGTAGCTGGTGCTACGGAAGATAATAAAGTATCACCTTGGTCTGCGCCAGTTTCATTCAGTCTGAATCTAACGGCGAAAAAAGAGCTTGAGCGCCCTGCTCGTCCCGAGTTGGTCGCAAAGGATATCAAGTTCAAATTGCCAAGAACCGGCGAACGTCGTCCCGCAAGTGAAATGGCACCGAAGCTTGAATGGAAACCTGTTGTGCAAACCAAGCTTTACCATGTGCAAGTCTCTAAGGACATGGACTTCAAAAACGCCAAACGCTATGACGTTCCGACCACATCAACTCTTTGGAGCCAAGTTCAACCGGGCCAATTCTATTACCGTGTATATGCTCGTGGTGACAACGGCGTATTGAGCTTGCCAAGTGATATCGGCAGCATCCTAGTTGATGCACCGATCATCAAGCAAAACATCGCCCTGGTAACTCCCAAATTAATGGAGCCTTACAATAACACTTCTATCTTCCTGCAAACAGAGCAAGAACCGTTTATCTGGCTTGAATGGAGGAAAGTATCGGGCGCAACGAACTACACGGTGGAAATTTCTGACAAAGAAGATTTCTCCAATACAATTATTTCCACAAACTCAGATAAAAACCGATTCCTCATTAAGAATCGCATTCCTCTGGGTAAACTGTATTGGCGTGTACGTGCGGAAGCCAAAGATTCCGACGATAAGTCCGAATGGACTGAAAAACGCGAATTCACGATTTATCACCAGAAAAATGAAACCTTCGTGAAATGAAGATTCAGTACTCGCTGTTTGACACTTTGCTAGAACCTGTTTTTGTTCTGAATACAGAACAAAAGGTTATCTATTGTAACGAGACAGCCGCCATCGTTTGCGGTCTATCCGTGCGCAAAATCACCAAGGGAATGAAGTTCTTAGAACTCTTCGCATTTAGCGAGCCCATTGAGGGCCTTGATAAGCTCCTCCATATCTCCGATCCAACTCCCTACAAAGAAGTGACTTTTAAAACGTCTCAAGGCGGCGAAGGCAAAGTACAAATCACCCTGCAACCCGTCTTTGATTCTATGGGTGATAAGAATTGGATCGTCTTTGTGCGCGACGTAACTTTGGAAGAGCGTCTTCAAAAGAAATATCGCGCGGAGCTTGAACAAAAAGAAGACGTCATCAAAGCCCTTGAAGACGCCAAAGTTCAACTTGAAGACTACAGTAAAAACCTCGAAAAAATGGTCGCAGATCGCACGGCGGAATTGTCACGTTTGAACCAAATGATGACCGCCTTGCTTGATAGTTTGGGTCAAGGCTTCTTCATCTTCAACTCAGAAGGCAAGGTTCTAGAGGTGTCCTCTAAAGCCTGCGAATCAACGATCGAATGCCGTCCTCAAGGTCAAATGATCTGGGATGTGATGAAGCTTCCTGCAAACAAAGTCGATGGCTTCCAAAAATGGATGCAAACTCTTTTCATGGAAATGCTGCCATTTGAAGACTTAGCTCCATTGGGTCCGACAACTTACCCGCACAGTGAAGGTAAAAATATTTCCTTAGAGTACTTCCCTCTTCGTTCT
>JAGIAF010000018.1:7299-18338 GCA_017745015.1 Bdellovibrio sp.
TCCGAAGGAATGATGGAGGGCGTTGTCGTTGTAGCTTCGGACATCACGTCCCTTGTAGAAGCAAAAGCTCAAGCAGAAAAAGATCGCAACTATGCAAACCTGATCATCAACTTGGTGCAAAACAAAAAAGAGATCGGCCGTTTTGTGCGCGAGTCTCAGTCTTTACTTAAAGACCTCCAACAAGGCTTAGAAAAATCCTGGGAATCCGCAGATGACGAGTTCCTTTTCCGCCAACTGCACACTCTTAAAGGCGGTGCGGCCCTTTTCTCCATCCAAGAAATGGCGGAGTCATGTCACAAAGCGGAAACATTGCTGGCGGAATTTAAAGAATCCCGCAGCGCCGACCAATACATGCATTTAAAATCTGAGAGTAGCTCTATCGCAGAGTCTTTCTCTGCCTTCTTGAAAAAGACAAAGGAAATCCTTGGCAACTCGGCCCTTTCCCAAGAACGCCAGTTAGAAATCTCGGTCAGTCGCTTCAAGGAAGCTTTAGATAAGCTCCAAGCGCTTCCTCAAGGGAATAAGGCCGCGAATTTATTAATTGATGAATTCATGATGGAGCCCGTGGGATCTTTCTTCGTCGCTTATAATGACGTGGCGATGAAAGTCGCAGAAAAACAGGATAAGATTTTAAATCCTGTGATTCTTAAAAACTCAGAGCTCAAAGTTCTGCCAGAGATTTATTCAAACCTCTTTGCAACTTTTGTGCATTCATTTAGAAATTCCGTAGATCACGGCATCGAACTGCCTCACGTTCGCGAAGAACAAGGTAAAATCGCTGCCGGCTCTATTCACGTCTCCTTCGAAATTCAAAGAAAACCGGATCTTGATACTCTGTTGATTCGTATCGACGACGATGGCAGCGGCGTGAACCCTGAGAAGATTCGCGAAAAGCTTGCGAAAAAGAATATCGATACCGCTCACGAGTCCGATGCGGAAGTGATTCAACATATTTTTGACAGCCAGTTCTCCACTCGCGATCAAGTCACGGAGACCTCAGGTCGTGGCGTCGGCATGGATGCAATTAAACACGCTGCAGAAGAGCTTGGTGGCCGTGTGTGGGTTGAATCTGTATATGGTCAAGGCACAAGCTTGTTCGTAGAGGTCCCTTACATCTTCGATCTTCTGCCGCACAAAAAACTTCAAGCGGCCTAAGTTCATTCCTATTTACATCACTACTTTTGCTTTCTATAATCTCTTCAATTAAACGAAGAGGTTTAGATGAGTTTTAAATCAGCAATTACACTTCGAGATAATCACTCCATGCCACAACTAGGATTTGGAGTATGGCAGGTTCCTGACGCTGACGCCGAAATGGCCGTAGGCGAAGCCTTCAAAGCCGGATATCGCTCTATCGACACCGCTGCAATTTATCGCAATGAAGCCGGCGTGGGTCGCGCCATTGAAAAAAGCGGGCTTGCTCGTAACGAAATGTTCATCACCACAAAAGTTTGGAATGATGATCAGGGTTATGACAAGACAATGAAGGCCATGGATGCCAGCTTGAAAAAACTAGGTCTTGAGTATGTCGACCTGTACTTGGTGCACTGGCCATCTCCTCAACGAGGTCTTTATGTCGACACGTGGAAAGCATTGATTGAACTTAAAAAGCAAGGTAAAGCTAAATCTATCGGCGTATCGAATTTTATGCCGGAGCACCTACAACGAATTATTTCTGAAACTGGCGAAGTGCCGGTCCTCAATCAAATCGAGCTTCACCCTCACCTGCAGCAAAAAACTTTACGTGACTTCCATCAACGTCATGGAATTTTCACTGAATGCTGGAGTCCTCTGGGACAAGGAAAACTGCTTGCAGACGCAGCGATCAAATCCATCGCAGCAAAGCACAAAAAGAGCTCCGCTCAAGTGATCATCCGTTGGCACTTGCAAAATAATTTTATCGTGATTCCAAAGTCTGCGACTCCGTCGCGCATCAAAGAAAACTTTGAAGTCTTCAACTTTACATTGGACGCCGACGATATGAAAAAAATTGAGGTCCTCGACAGCGACTCTGGCCGTATCGGCCCCAATCCAATGACGGCGGATTTCTAGCTTTTATAGTGATCCGCAATAAGCTTCATCTTGTTGTAAGCTCCGCGAGGATTTTTAATCTTCCTCTTCGGAAACTTGATAGGCTTTTTAGGCACAGCTTTATACGGCACACTCTTAAGAATGTGGCGTATAATATTTAAGCGCACCTTCTTTTTGTCTTCCGAAATCGCCACATGCCAGGGAGCCCAGTCCGTATCCGTGGCGGCAAACATCTGATCTCGAGCTTTTGTATATTCATCCCACAGAGCAAAAGACTTCAAATCCATCGGCGACAGCTTCCAAACTTTTCGCCCATCATCCACACGATCTTTCAGACGACGCTCTTGCTCTTCGGGACTGACTTCAAGCCAGTACTTCAGCAATATAATTCCCGAATCCACCATCGCTTTCTCAATAAGGGGAGCGCCCTCTAAAAACTTCTGTACAACTTTCTTATCACTGAAACCCATCACCTGCTCAACGCCTGCTCGATTGTACCAACTGCGATCAAAGATCACGATCTCCCCCGCCGCTGGAAAATGGGTCACATAGCGCTGCATGTACATTTGCGTATTTTCACGATTCGAAGGTGCCGGCAGAGCTACCACGCGAAATACGCGAGGACTCACTCGCTCCGTAAGGGCTTTAATCGACCCTCCCTTACCTGCGCCGTCGCGTCCCTCGAAAACGATGCAGACTTTCAACCCCTTATGCACCACCCACTGCTGCAACTTCACAAGCTCCACGTGAAGTCGTTTGAGCTCTTTGGAATACGCCTTGTTACTGAGTTTCGTTTCATTCTGATTGGCCATAGATGAATTTTAGAGAAGATTCCCGGGGACATGTATTTGATCTTTAACACGTAAAACCAATGACACAGATATTCCTCTAAAAAATCGTAGTACTTTTACTTTTATGAAGCCTGCCCACTTCAGTCTTAAAGAAACTCTGGCGGGATTAACCACCGCCGCTGTTGTCATTCCTAAAGCCATGGCCTATGCCTCAGTTGCAGGTTTATCCTTGGCCGTCGGTATGTACACTTGCTTGCTGCCCATCATAGTTTATGCGTTTCTTGGCACATCCCAAGTTCTCAGTGTCACTTCTACTACCACCTTGGCTATTCTCACTGCCACGGAACAAACGAATTTCCCCGCTTCAGCTCCAACGCTGACGGTTCTGGTGGGCCTAGTTCTGATTGCTGCAGCCGTCTTTCGCTTGGGGTTTCTTTCAAACTTTATTTCTTCATCGGTGTTGATTGGTTTTAAATGCGGCATTGGATTGGTCATCATTCTAGATCAAGCGGCAAAGCTTTTTGGCTTACACATAGCCAAGCAAAATTTCTTTTTCGATTTAGGGCATCTTATTCAAAGCCTCCCTCAGTCATCTCTGCCCTCGGTGATTCTCTCTCTAGGCGCCTTTGCTACTTACTACGCCTTAAGGAAATGGCTTCCTAAATTTCCAGGTTCTTTAGTACTTATTGCTGGCGGCATTCTGCTTTCTTGGTACTTCCAATTCAAAGACCAATTCGGCATCGCCGTGGTTGGAGAAATTCCCTTGGGACTTCCCACGTTGTCTCGCCCCAGTTGGTCATTAATTGGAGACTTAATCCCGGGTGCCTTAGGCATTGCACTGATGAGTTTTACTGAATCCATCGCCGTCGCACGAACCTTCTATCGCAGCGGCGATAAGCCCCTCAATCCCGATCGCGAACTCCTTGCCACGGGAGCCGGCAATATTCTTGGAGGACTTTTCAATGCCATGCCTTCCGGAGGCGGCGCCTCGCAAACGGCCGTCTATCGCGCAGCCGGAGGTTCCACTCAGCAAGGGCATTTAATAGTCGCAGCTGTGGCCGCCGCGACATTGCTCTTCCTCGCTCCCTTGTTGAGCTATCTGCCACACCCACTGCTTGCAGCAATCGTTATCATCTATTCCCTCAGTCTGATACAGGTCGAAGAGTTCAAGGAAGTTTTCAAAATCAGAAACATGGAGTTCCGCTGGGCCGTTGCCGCCTGCTGCGGAGTTTTAATCTTTGGCACCTTGAAAGGAATTTTAATCGCCATCATCATGTCGCTCTTGGGCCTCGCCAGCCAAACAACCTTCGCGCGGGTTTCCGTTCTCGGTCGCAAGAGACACACAGCAGTTTTACGTCCGCTTTCAGATGAACATCCCCAAGATGAAACTTTTCCGGGGCTTCTTATTCTGAGACCCGAAGGTCGTATTTTCTTTTTAAATGCGCAGATTATCGGAACACAGATCAAAACCCTCGTGCAAAAGCACAATCCACACACTCTCTTGGTGGATCTTTCGCGCGTTCAGGATATCGAATATTCTGCTCTGAAAATGTTGATGGAAGGAGAACGAGCCATGGCCGGCCGAGGCATCACCGTCTGGTTCTCTGCTATGAATCCAAATGTTTTGGATATGGTCCGACGTTCTGGCTGGGACACGTACTTACAATCACGCATGTTCTTCAATGCCCAGCTCGCCGTGGATCTCTATTTAACGGGTCACCACCGCCGTGATGATACTCGGGGCATGAGCATCTAGATTCACGATATTATAATTATGATCTTCTAAGACTTTGCGCAGATCCTCTTCGGAGTAAAACTGTATCACCCGAGCGCCCTCGCGAAGTTCACCTTGTCCTTTGGGTACTGATAAAAACAAGGCGCCCTTATTAGGTAGAATCAAATGCAACACTTCCAAGGTGTGCTCAAGATCACTCTGAGCCATGTGCTCAAAAGCCGATCCGGCCCAAATGCCGCCAATATCTTTCGGCAACTTCAAAGAGCCAACGTCCTCAAATTTTCCCTCGATAATTTCGTAACCTTCGGCTTTCCACTTCTTGATACGAGTGGCATCACTTTCTACGACAGCCACATTGAAGCCACGTTTTTTAAATTTATCCAGAAGATCATTAGGCCCCGTGCCAATCACCAGAATCGTCTGCGAAATTTCCACAAAGTACAAAAAGCTCTGAACACTTTTCAGAGCCTCGGGAGGAATATCAGAAGTCTCAATTAATTCCACAAACGTCTCCTAGAGTAAGTTTGCTTTATTGTGTCGAGAGCCTGATTTTGATTCATTATGTATTTTTCCAAATAAAAAAGGCGCCTCATCAGCGCCTTTTTCTATTCAAGATATGTCCACACAATTACTTGTTATGTTTTTGCCAAGCCGCTTTGAGTTTGTCCTCAAAGATCTTCGCCGAGAACGGTTTCACGATGTACTGAGAAACACCGGCAAGAACGGCTTCCGTCACTTGATCGCGCTCAGACTCTGAAGTTAAAAGAACGAAAGGAAGATTCGTCCACTCTGCTGTGGCACGAACGTGCTTCAACAGATCCAGGCCTTTCATCTTAGGCATATTCCAATCGCAGATAACCAACTGAATGTTGGTACCTGTTGAGTTTAATTGCATCAAGATTTTCAAACCCTCTTCGCCGTCGCCAGCTTCTTGAAGATTTTTGTAGCCCATGGTTTTAAGAGTGTTCTTCACCAGGTCTCTGATAGACGGCATATCATCAATTACTAAGATGCGGGTTTCTGGGGGAAACATAAAGGCTTCGCTCCTCGAGGTTTATTCGTTTATTTTAGAAAAAACCTCCACGAAACCCAAAAGCTATTTACTGCCCTGGACCTTTTGCTGAGGAAAGAATCAAGAGGTCCGAGCGGATCCCATACTTTTCAGGCGTAACTTCCTCTTTGATCTCTGAATCAGATAAGCCAAAAGTATTGATTTGTGAAACGGTCACGACTGGAATCCCCCGTACACGAGCGCGAATACGATCAGGCAACCCGCCCCCATAAGCGACGTGAAATTCTCCGACCACAATCACCAGCACTTGCTGTGGATGAGCTTTCAAATACTCCGTCGCCTGCCACGCCATCGTATCATCCCAAATAGACTGCGCCGCAAAGTAGCGCTCGCCCGCTTCGGGATTTGGCAAGTGAGGCATCATCCCCAAGAATCGCTCTTTATAAGAGTCACGTCCCAAAGAAAACTGCGGCGGCAACAAGGCTTTCTCTTCTTCATTTAAAGAAGCGAATCCTGTCTTCGCCACTTTCCCCGTGATCGTGCGAGGCGCATTCAACGCCACGGTCGCCGCCCCTTCTGCTAAATTCGAGAAAAGAGTTTGCTCACGGTAAAAATCGAAAGACGGACTTTTCCAATTAATAGCTGCCAGGAAATCCGCTTCACTCAAGGTCTCATGGCGATACGAGTCAAGCAGGTGCTGTTCAGTGTATGTAAAAAATTCCATCCCCACCGCAACAGTGCGTCCTTGGCGACGCAACTCACTCATAACCTCAATTTGTTGACGCTGATGCTCTTTATGACCGTGATTTTCGCCTATCACGACGATGGAACCGGGGGTGACTTGGGAGAGAGCCTCGGATAAAGTCGTTTCTTTCAGGTCATTCCCCCTGAAAATGCCACTGGTTTGGGCATGAGCACAGGCCGACAGAAGAATGGCCACCAAAATTAGGTTCAGCGACTTCATGAAAAATTCCCTCTCTAGACGTGAATTTGCCTGTTGAAGTTTCCGTTTTCATTTGATACCTTGAGCCCCTTTGAAAAGGTATTGTCATTTTTTCTAAGTTACGCGTGGCAATACATATGAAGGTTTATAGAGGTACGAAATGGCTAAAAAATCAGGAAGAATCATCATCACGCTTGAGTGCACTGAAGCTCGCGCTGAAGGCAAACCAGTTTCTCGTTACACAACGACAAAAAACAAAACTAAGACTCCAAGCCGTCTTGAGAAAAAGAAATACAACCCAAATCTTAAGCGTCACACAGTTCACAGAGAAACTAAGTAATGATTCTTACGGATCAGCAGATTCTCGATTTCATGGAGCAAGGCGCAATTAAAGTTGAGCCCTTCCGTAGAGAGTGCCTAGGAACGAACTCATACGATGTTCACTTGGGAAAAACTCTCGCAGTCTATGAAGAGAAAGTGCTGGACGCTAAGAAGCATAACAAGATTCGTACCTTCGAGATTCCGGATGAGGGCTTTGTTCTCATGCCGGACACTCTTTATTTGGGCGTGACTCAAGAGTACACAGAGACTCTGAAACATGTCCCATTTTTGGAAGGTAAATCCAGCGTCGGCCGCCTTGGAATTGATATCCACGCGACTGCTGGCAAAGGTGACGTAGGGTTCTGTAACTTTTGGACCCTCGAGATCTCGGTAAAACAACCCGTCAGAGTTTACACTGGTATGCCCATTGGGCAGTTGATATACTTTGAAGTGAAAGGCACTATTCTCACGCCATACAACGTGAAGCCTTCCGCGAAGTACAACGAAAAGCTTCCGCTTCCAGTGGAGTCAATGATGTGGAAAAACTCATTCTAAAGCTTATCAGTTTTATCGCTATCCTATCCCTCACCGCTTGCGGTGGCGGGACAGCTACAGATATCACCGGCATTGATTCATTCACTCCTCTTGCTGGTTCATCATTTTCAAAATCAGACTCAGACACTCTTTCAGGCATTGGTGCGGTTCGCTTTATCAGCCCTCTGAATGGCGTGCTTTCAAACAACTCTTTGGCTTTGAAAACTCAATTAGACGGAACGCTCTACGCCAGCACGACGGTGATCTTTAACTCCAATGATCTCAATGTAGCTAACAACTCTGGAATCGCAATCAAGTTTGTTCGTAACGGCATTAACGTCACGGCATCTGTCGGCGTGAATGGGACGTGGGTCACAGTTGATTCCAGCATCACGAATGCCTACATGCCGCTGTCCTTAGATTTGATTATTGATATCCACAACAACACAGGGAATTCCAACAAGACCCGCGTGTTGATCTGGAGACGCACCTATACGCCATATTCCGCAGCTTCTGCTGATTTAGATACAAACTCTGCTGGTGACATCTCGGGAGCCTACCCAGCCTCCGCACAAGCCGCTGGCACCTTCGCAGGCCTCCGCCTCGACAACTCAACAGTCACAGCCGCCAGTGTCGGCACAGCCAAAGTCATCGATTAAAGCAAAAGTGCCAGACACCTTTTGCTTCACTTAGCGCAATAAAAAAGGCCCCGCATTTCTGGGGAGCCTTGAACTTTATTTATCTAATTCTTCTTGCGAGATTTCTGGAATTTTATCAGCAGAGGCCTTGTTTGCCATGTCCGCGATATAACCAAGGATACCTGCGAGCTTCGTACGGTCCGCATTGACCACCCAGTTGTCAGGTTTACCTCTCCAGCGCAGAACAAACGTCAGCTTCTCTTTCAGAGTCGTTGGCGCTTTTCCGTAACGGAGCAAGAACATGAATACTGATGGAAGGTCTTCTTCCTTCACTTGGTCACCGGCATATTGAACTAACAAGGATTTGAACAAAGGGAACGCTTTCAAGGCTTCATACTTCGTCAAATAGCCGTCACTGTTTTCATCAAATCGGGTAAAGAGCATTTCAATGTATTGAACCGCATGAGGCACCTGTGCCAAATCAGCGATACGAGCGATCTTTCTTTTATTCGGAACATAGCCCGAAGTTTTGAACATATTGAAGATATATTGCTCTGACTCTTCCCGGTCGATGGACTTCATGTACTTAAGGAAGTCTGGCGTGGCCGTCATATTCTTCAACATCGAGTCGCGATACATTCTCAAAGCACAGTCGACAGACACTTCTGTGCGAGTATCGATTTTAGGCATATTCGCCAAACAAGCGCGATGCAGATCTTCCGTCAACATCGAGTTGATCTTCACACCGGACCAAATCATACCCACCAGATCACCCACTTCAACGAAGGACGCATACTTGCCGCCATCAGCGTGAGGCATGAACAAGTTTGCATCACGGAACCGAGCATCACCGAAGGTTGTGTTATCTGGTTCAAGCAGTTCCATCTCAATAAAGAAGGGACGAACTTGATTAAAGACCGCGTTCACTTCTTCCAAAGTCACGCCGCCATAATTTTCCACGCGATTCATATCGCCCGCAAAAGCGCGGTTTACGATGCGAGCCATGGCACGGTTCAAATTCAATTGCGACAGACTTTCACGGTCATAGACCTGAGACAGTCTTCGCGAAATATACAAGCGGCCTTCTTTATCCAAAGTCATCGGCGAAGGCGTGGCCATCAACATTTTGAATTCTTTCAAACCCACGAGGAGACTTTGAGATGCTTTCGAGTTCGCCAAAGTCTTATCAACCAAGGCCATCATATCACGAGGACGTAAGCCCTCTTTTGGCTTCCAGTTTACAGAGATCTTCGCAATGAAAAGCTCCGTATCGAGCCAAATTTGTAATTCCCGACGAAGCAATTCCACCGAGTGCATTGTGATCGCATCTGGCACATAGCCTTCCAAGCGATCCTTTGGAGCGATCATGATATTATTTAAAAGCAGCTTATAAACTTGCGCGACTGAATCTGCCTTAATATTCGCAGGAAGAATACTGGCTTCAACCAAACGACGCGTGATCAGAGTCAACTCTTCAAGCTTCAGCTGAGTTCCCTTTTTGGCCACCAAGACATCGCGAACGATATTTAAGCTTTGATTCACCAGTGTGGATAGATCCACCAATGTTTTCGGCTCATCCATTTGGTGAGCTTTTACAAAATAATGATAGTACAAGAAGTCTGAGTACACGCGAGACGTCAGACTCAACAACGTGCTCCAGCTGCCCTTCGCCAAAGTCGAATCATTCCCACCAAGCACAATGTTCTTCGTATCAATCACCAAAGGCAGGAAACGATTGATCTGTACAGAGAAAGACGCTTCCGGAGTTTTTGGCGGATAGAGTTTTTCAAACTCGCGCACCAAGCTGACTAGATTTTTCAGATCGTAAGCACCTTCGAAAAGACTGCCCAACTCTCTACCGGTGTTTTGCAAAATAAGCTGCGAATCCATAAAGAATCTTTGAGATTCTTCAGAAGAATACATATCGGGGTCCCACTCCATTCCGTAAATTGGGTAATACGGAAGGAAACGTTCAATCAAAGCTTTCAAGCGAGAGATCTTCAGCTTGGCAGTTTTAAAGTCATTGGTCGTAAACGAATCCATGCTGCCGCCAAAGAACAACTGCTTCACTTTCATCGCTTCGGCTACAAGACCGGAAGACATACGGAAGTCAGGCCATACTTTTGAAAGTGTCTCAAGAAGATCTGAAACCTCGGCGCGAGAGACAACACCTTCTGGTTTTTCCGCGACCAAGTCTTGGAAGACCGACAAAAGATCTTCCATGGTGCGCGACAGATACGCCAAGCGATAGCCACTGCCCGTCTCTGGAACTGATTGGATGAAATAGTGATAGCGCAAGAACTGCACATAACCACGAGCACCCAGCAAAGCGAAACGACGCCACTCCGTCGGAGCGACAGAGTTTTCATTCCCCCCCGCCAGAGCTTTTTTAACCTTCTTCACCACTGGCATATAAGTTTTCACAGTTTGTGAAACCGGCCATTTTTCATCGAAGAGTTTGGAGAGCTGTTCTAGGAATGTCGCAAAGTCCGACAGATTGTACGTCTGACCATTTTCTTCAATATGATCCGCCAGAGCTCGCGCGGAGTTTTGCAACTCGCCATTAGCTTGCTCAAAGAAGATCATATCTTTTTGCACATGATTCGTATCCGACACGGACCATTGCAAAACCATGACCTTCATGTAGGGGTTCATGCGGATTGTGATGGTTTTCAAAAGACGGAAGACATCTTTTGCTTTATCCAGTTCTTTTTGTGTGATGTAGCTGCGATCTCCACCGACAAAAAGCTGTTTCAACTTCATGAATTCCAGTTGTAACGACGGGGAAATCACTGTCTTTTCTTGCGGATCCAGAAAGTTTTGTTCAAGGAACGTTGCGATCTCTTGAGAAGAATAACGATCTTTAGAGCTGCCACGAACGTAACGTTGGAAACTTGACACCGCGCCAGAAACGCAATCCCAAAGAGCTGCAACTTCGGAATCTTTGGCATCACCAGAAATATAGTCCTTCATCACCGGACTTGTTTTGGAAAGACAAGAAGCCCCTGCATACTCTTGAGATTTGACCACTGGG
>JAGIAF010000018.1:18348-22142 GCA_017745015.1 Bdellovibrio sp.
CTGGGGGATCTTCACCCAGTTTGGTATCACAGGCCGCTAACGTCAAAACGGCCGCAGAAGCGGCCACAAATTTAATAAACTTAGAAAACATATGTCATGCCTCCGTAGAAACGATCGTTCGCACGGAACTGATTCAGGAAGCTTGAAGGCTTATAGTTTTCATCCTGAACCCCGAGAACGTCACCGCCAAGAACGACGGCCCATTTCTGATTGGGGTAATACAGAAACTCTGTATTTAGCAAAGAACCCCTTTGGTCTGAATCATACAAATACTTCACACGCGTCACCAACGGACGTTTCACGATAGACGCCACTTGGCCTTCCAAGCGCACCATCATGGCATTTGTAAATTTCAAACGTGAATCATAAAGAGTAAAATCATCAGGCTTACCAGAAGAAAGAACGTCTTCGATGCCGCCGCCTTCTACTTTCAAATAACCCAATTGCACCGCAATGGTTTTTGACCATAGATCAGCCAAGGAAAAATCAATGGCGCCAGAATAAGCCTGCAAAGGCTTCAACTTTTGAATCGACCACTCTGGATCTGGCAACTTTTCATTAGGAGAATCTTGAAGAACAGAAACGGAAGCCTTCACCGCTTTGAACGCGTAACCCACGTCGATAGATTGAATATGGTGATAGGTGATATCCGGTGAAACCGTCACGTCCACTTTGTCTGCAGAGGTTTGTTTGAAAGCTTGGCGCTTCAGAATCAAATCATTTACCGGCATATAACCGACACTCGCAAGCACCCACGGACCACGTTCTTTGCTGCCCCAACGACCCATCAATGCAGCACCACCGTTATTCACAAGCTTTGCTTGCTCTGGGATGTCGAGCTTATAGGAAATCTGATTGATGCGAGCATTGAAACCGAAGTTACGTGAAGGAGCACGGTACCAGCGGCTGTCAGCGACTAAGCCGCCACCCTCTTCGCGAACGTCAGGGCCCATGCTTGGAATAAAGATCGGAGTCACCATACCCACGATCTCCCAGTCTTTCTTGTTGTAGTCCAAGAAGACTCCAGTCAAACCTTCTTCTTCAGGACGAAGAGCATCCACAGACAAGAACGGTTGCCACAAACCTAGATTCCAACGGTGATCGACCTCACTCCAATCTTTCTTTTTACGACCGACATAGGCTTTGAAAGTATCACCCTTCGACGCCAAGTAAGTTTCGTGAACGATCAAGTGAGTTTGACCACGAGAAAAGAACGTACCGCCTGATACGTCCATGGTCATATCAACCCAGTTTGTTTCTTTGAGAATCGTCAGACGTGCGGAAAGAAGTTGGCTGTATGTGAGGCGTGGGGCATCCGGAACTGGTGTGAGATATTGCATCCCCTCTAAACGGATTTGGCCATAAACGTGCGCCGGCGTCGAATCCGTTTTCTCGGGATTCTTCACCGTACTGACTCCTTCAGGTGCCTTTGGTAGTTTCAGGCTTGAAGAAGTCGCTGCAATGGCTTTGGGAGTCGCACCGATGCTTAAAAGCAACGCTGCGAAATAGTGTTTTCCCCTCACATCCGCCCTCTAGATAAAAGTCCAGGCGTAGAAGATAAGAAAAGCTCCAGAGAGTCAACGACACCGCGTTTCCCAGGGGTGTCAGCTCGAATATATGAGATATGACAGTAAAAAAACCTCGTTCAGTTTGAAAAACTTACTGCTAAAAATGCCTAATAATTAGGGCCCTTTAGAGTAAGTGCTCCAGCAGCCATTGAGGGTCATCGATGGGGATGTCATGGCCTGACCACGGATGCATGCGGGCTTTGATACCCCAGCGCTCGGCGAGTTTCAGCGTACAAGCCGGAGAAACCAAGCGATCACCAAAACTTCCGATCAAGTTCACATCACCTGGCAAATCTTTCGGAAAAGAAAATCTTGAAGCCGCAACCAACTGGCGAATCACATTCAAGCGAAACTCCGGATGCTGCTTTGAATACTCCACCATTCCTGGCAACTCTTCTTCACGACGAGCTTGGCTGTTGGTGGTCATCTTCAAAACCACAGATTCCCACTGGGCTGGATCTTTTTCCAGCGATAAGCCCAAACTGGGAATGAGGTTTCGCAATTGATAGCGATGATAGAACGGAGACAGATCTGATGAGCTGGTACAAATCAAATGCGCTTTGCAAACTTCGTGAGGAAACTCGTGCATCCACTCTGCCGCCACCATGGCACCAAGAGATATCGCTAGAAGATGAAAAGGCTCCCCGTCTTTGACGAATTGCGATTGCCTGCGCAGATCGTGAACGTAATCTCCAATTGAAATAGGACTTGTGACTTTGTTGCGCTCGCCATTACCGGGAAGATCTAAAAGTTCAAATTGATCATTCGGAAAATGCTCTTGCAAGCGCGTGGTGAAACTTCCCCAATGGCCTTTGCCTCGGGCAAGACCGCGCAACAAAATCCATTTCTTAGGCGCGCTCATACCATAGCTCCATAGCGTTTTGGCGATGTTGAAGAAGTTGGCTTTCTGATAGATCTGCCCACACGTCCGGATTGCTTACGGCACGGACTAACAACTCCAACAAAGTGTTATGGCGACGCAAAGTTCTTTGATGACGATGACCGATCAAAGGATTGAATGGACCTTCGGGTTTAAAAATTTGCCATGGATGTTTTTTCACCCACATCCACGAACCCATTTCTAAACACAGCGGTAAAAACTTCTTCCCGCGTTGCAGACCTTGATGCTCTTGATAGAGATAGTCCCACAGATCCCCGTGAGTCGTGTAAGTCCCCGCTTGCGGTTCTACTTTGTAAAAGTGATGAGGATATGTTTGGTCGAGTAAGTTTTTAAATGAATGAACTAAGCCGAGCTCTGCAAACGGTTCTTTGCTTTTTGCATAGGGAAACCACAGACGATCTTGCAATCCAAATCCCGAGTGACAATCCAATGTCACAGCCAAGCGACTCTCTGAAATCTCACTCTGCACTCCGCGAATCAAGGCTTGAGCTTCGCGCTCCATAGGGGCATTGAGTTCACCACGGTACCATGGAAGTTTTGCAGTGTAGCGATGACCGCCAAGAAATCTTGGAGGGTCATCACCTTCGACAGGAGCATTTCTCATCAGATCCACACCACGCGGATTGCTGCGAGTTTTACGAAGAATGCCAATAGGATTTACTGTAGGAATAAAAAAGATACGCACGTCTTGCAACGTTCGTTGGAATTGACGATCCCAGCGTGCAAGTTCAGCCACGGAATTAAAAAGTGCAACACACACTTGAGCACCGATGCGTTCAAGACCGTGAACTCCACCCACCAGGCCGAGAGTAGGAGCTTCGGGATCTGTACTACCGAAGGAGAGTTTATAGATAGGAAGTTTTAAATTTCCATCCTCACTGTAGTCCAGGACTTCCGCGCGCATGGCAGAGCCCAAGTTTTGAATGCGTGATTCGATTTGCTGGAGTTCTGGGAGTGTAATCATTGCCTACTCATTGTCTATTCAAACATTAACGCTTAAAGCCAATTGCTTACCGTTGCTCCGACCTACTATCGGGAGTATCCTTCATTTCTATACGGGAGACAACTATGACCCTTGAAACTTTATTAGAAAATATGTGGGTTGATTACTGCAAACTTAATCCTGAGGCAAAACGCATTTACGACATCTTCGTTTCTGAAGGTGAAACTGTCCTCAATGATCATATTGCGCTTCGTACCTTCAACCATCCACGTCTAGGTATTGAATCCTTGGCGAAACAATTCAAAAAATTTGGATACGAGCAAAAAGGCGAACCGTATATCTTTACAGAAAAGAAACTTTTCGCACGTCACTACGAACATCC
>JAGIAF010000190.1 GCA_017745015.1 Bdellovibrio sp.
GCCCGGATGGTTCCAATCACAGTTTGTTGTATTCTGCAAAAGGGAGCCGTCTTGGAAACAATACTTTTGGCGAACACCAAAAACCACGTAGTCCATAGTACTGTTCACTGCAAACTTTAAGACGACGACGTTTTTAGTTTTAGTGATTTGTTTTTTCTCGCCGATTACATAGTTGGTTAGAAAATAAAAGCTGATGCTCATGACAGCTGTTGCTGCCAGGACCTGCAAAATCGCATTACCGTTCCGGTTTTTTAACGAAAAAAGCATACACGCTCCGACTGTCTACATGAGAACTTATCGGCATAAATTAAAGAAGGCGTGATGTTTTAAGTACTTATATGAACAATTCGCAATTTAGTGACTCCATGGATACATTCAATATATCACAATGAAACACTTTAGCTCTTTAGCAACAATTTTTCTTTACTGATGATTTGGGTCTACACATGAGACACCAGAAATTTCGGTTTCAATCGTTGCCTCAATGATTCCGAATTTTCCTACCAATTTTTTTATAGTTTCCTTCACTTTCTGCATTTCAGTCGTGCCAGCTGTTCCGGCTAAGACCACGTGCGCAGAAAAAACGTGATTCTCTCCATCCAGGGACCATAGGTGTGCGTGATGAACATCAACTACGCCATCTACTTTGCGAATCTCTGTTGTGACATCTTCAACAGATGCTCCCGACGGAGAAGCCATCAAAAACACTTTCATCGCTTCACGTAAATTGCGAAAGACATTAAAGAGAATCCACAGCGACAATGCAATCGCAAGCCCCGCATCGACTTGAGGAATGTCGAAGAACTTAATTACAAGGGCACCGACCAATACCAACACCCAACCAAGAACATCTTCGATCATGTGCCACATCAACATCTTCTCATTCAAAGAAGTGCCGTGAGAAACACGATAAGCAGCCCAACCATTCACCGCCACACCGAGCACCGCCAATATCAACATACCGTCAGCGTGAGGTTGCTGAGGTGTGATCAAACGCGGAACCGCTTCGATCAAAATAAAAATAGAACCAACAATTAATACCATGCCCGTGATGACGGCACCCAAAACAGAAAAACGACGATAGCCATATGAAAATCTATGGTCACTGGATTTATGAGAAATTTTCTCCATCACAATCGCGATCACCATCGCCAATGCATCTCCGAAATCGTGAAGAGCATCACTCATGATCGCCACAGAGTTCGTCAAATATCCACCCACGAGTTCGATGATCGCAAAGCTAAGATTCAATACGAAAGCAAAGCGCATCCGGCCAATAATAGCGCCATGGCTGTGATGATGGTGATGCCCACCGCTGTGACTATGACTGTGATGATGAGAGTTGTGTTTTTCTGCCATGATTCAGTTAGCCATCCCCTTCCTCTTTAAGTCAATACATGATAGCCCTTTACCCATGATGACACGCGCTCAATACAAGAAATTTGCATTTGGACTCTTACTCTATACGATTCTGGTGATCCTGTGGGGAGCGTGGGTTCGTATTTCTCACTCTGGCGATGGTTGCGGCGACACGTGGCCTCTTTGCCACGGGCAACTTATTCCTGAGGCTCAACGAGGAAAAACTTGGGTGGAGTACGGTCATCGCCTGATGTCAGGCATCTATGGCTGGGTGGTTTTGTATTTCTTCTGGGCCGCTCGCAAGATTTATCCCAAAGGTCACTTTGCTCGCAAGGCGGCTTTAGCAACTTTGATTTTTATGATCACCGAAGCTCTTTTGGGTGCAAAGCTCGTTTTGTTTAAATTGGTAACAACAAACGATACACCTTATCGCGCCTTCATCATGGGGCTTCATCAGCTAAACTCATTCATGCTGACGGGAGCAGTTGCCTTGGCCTATGCCGCAGCGACAGTGGCAGACACAACACCTTCCCCTCTTCCAAACTACCGCAAGTACAAGCTGTTACCATGGCTGATTGTCTTATTGGGTATCACGGGAGCTTGGGCTTCGCTTTCGAATTCTTTGTTCCCTACTGAGAATCTCTTCGAGGGCTTGATGGCAGATTTTTCTGCTGAGTCCCATTTCCTCATTCGCTTGCGTGGACTTCATCCACTCCTGGCGGTTCTTACCGGCGGCAGCTTGGCCTTCTTCTTCTGGATGAAGACACAAACTGGTGAAAACGCTCTGTTGCAGAAAAAATCTCTGCAAATGGCTTTACTTTTAATTGTGGGAATTCTTTTTGGTATGGCGACGCTGTTCTTACATGCGCCGGTGTGGATGAAAATCGTTCACTTGAGTTTAGCTCATACCATCTGGGTTGTGCTTTTACAATGGGTGTACTTCACTCGCGCACCCCAAGCAGTTGCAGCTTAAGTCGTCAATTCGTTGGATTCCATCAGACGATGAAGGAATCCAACTTTGTCATTGATATCGTCAAACTCCAAAACCATCTGCTGTAAATCATAATCACGAACCATATAGCTCGCAAAAGATCCGACGATTTCTTCGGGATGATGAAGATTGCGCATAAAAAGATCGCGCTGAGCAGGATCTGGAATATGGGTATGAATCCAGCGAGTCAGAATTTTCGTCAAAGCCATCAGATGGGCTTTTTCTTCGTTATCCACCACCGTCTTTTCAGGAATGATCTGCCCTTCGCAAACGATGTAGGGCGTTCCACGATCCAAAACCTTCCCTAACTTTAATTTGCCTTGTCCCTGAAGAAAGACCAAAAGAGTCCCATTGACTCGCTCTTCGATGATTTGGGCGTATCCGTAGCCAGCTATTTCCCTCACAAAGGGCACGACTTCGCCTGGACGTACGGGCGCGACTTTTGACGGATCTTCGATATAACCAAGGGCGACAGGAGCTTTCTCAGCAATGGCGTCTTTGATCATAGCTAAATAGCGAGGTTCAAAGATATTCAGGGGCTTTGTTGTCCTTGGAAATAAGGTCACATTGACTAGTGGAAAAAGAAATACTTCCATGCGCTGCAGCCCCCAGAGCTTGTTTTAGTAGTATAATAACTGTAGGTTTATAATGCTATGGAAAAGGTTGATGCTAAAATGAGAAATGTCGTCTTTTTCGATGGCGTATGCCATCTGTGCAACGGTTTTGTCGACGCGGTTATAACGCAAGACAAAACCCACAAATTCCTATTTGCCCCACTTCAAGGCAGTACCGCAGAAGAATTATTGTCTGCTAATGATCGCGAAAGCCTCGACACCGTGATCTACTATGAGGCAGGTAAAACCTATTACAGGTCCGCGGCCATTCTCAAAATTCTTTCAGGCCTAGGTGGAGTTTACAGCTTGAGCAAAGTTGGCTGGCTTATTCCCGGCTCTCTTCGCGACTTTCTTTATCGCATTATCGCTAAAAACCGTTATCAATGGTTTGGAGAACGCGAGTTCTGTCGCATTCCTACGGCGGAAGAAAGATCTTATCTACTTCCCTAAAAGCCACTTTACAAAGGGACGATCCGCCGCTGAGAGTTTCTCTGGCTGAATCTCTGAAACCTGCAACCACTCCAAGGCGTCGTGTTCACGAAGATCCAACTCTGCATTGCGAGCTTGGGCCCAATAGACTCGTAAGCGAATAGTTTTACTCGGATATGTAAAGTCGGCCTCGCCGACATAGTCTTGCACTTCAATGGCGATACCAAGCTCTTCATCGATTTCGCGAACCAAAGCGCTTTCTGGCATCTCCCCAGCTTCTACTTTTCCGCCTGGAAACTCCCAGTGACCTGCGCCACTCTGCCCCGGCCCGCGGCGCACAATAAGAACTCGTCCATCCTGGCTCGGATGACGAATCACTGCGGCAACAACCAAAACAGGTCCTCTTTTTTCGTTCATGAAATCTCCTGAAGTCTCCTCATAAAGTATATAGGTCCTTGCCGCAACTTTACAAGCTTGCTAACATGGAGTTTTGTTTCCTTGAAAACGAAGGACGCCTCTTCATGATAGATACACAGAACTCGTTTTTTATTCTTCTGATCAGCGGTGTGGCAATGTTCCTTTATGGAATGAGTCTCGCAAGCTCCTCGCTAGAAAAATTGATGGCCGGAAAAATCACCGGCCTACTCAATCACTTATCGCAAAGTAAGTTCCTCGCGATCCTTACCGGCGTTATCTTGACGACATTGATGCAAAGTTCAGGTGCCGCGACCTCCATGCTTGTGGGCCTCGGTTCCGCACGCGTTATCAGCTTACGCCAAGTCATGGGCGTAATCATCGGAACTGCAATTGGTACGACATTAACGGTTCAGTTGATCTCTTTTGATCTTTCGCAATATGCACTTCCGGTTTTCACCATCGCCTTTGCCTTTTACTTCAAAGCTAAAAAGACTGTTTTTAAAAATCTTTCGTTAGCATTCATGGGCTTCGGCTTGTTGTTCTTGGGCTTGAAACTGGTTTCAACGGCCTCTCACCACTTCGCTGAAAATCCGATGCTGACAGAGTTCTTCCAAAGTGTTCGTGACAATCCTGGTTACTCGCTTTTGATCTCTATCGTTTTCTGCGCCTTCGTACAAAGCAGTGCGATCACAATCGGTCTTGCGATGAGTTTGGCAGCGGTAAAAGCGATCACGTTCTACGATGCAATGCTTTGGGTTTACGGTGCGAACATCGGTACAACTTCAGTGGCTTTGATCTCTGCAGCCGGTGGAAACTACATCGGTCGCCAAGTGGCCTGGGCCCATTTCTTTTACAAGACCATCAGTGTGGTGATCTTCTATCCGTTCACGCAGCTCTTTATAGACTTCTTAATGTCGTTTGATACGACGATTTCGCGGGCGATTGCCAATGCCCATTTGGCGTTTAATATTATTTCAGCGATTATCTTCTATCCGTTCATCGACAAGGGCGCCGCTCTGATCGAAAAAATGTTCCCGAAGGCGGCCTCGGAAGAATTTGGCACCGAGTTCGTAAACATGAACAACTACCAAAGCTCCGCATTGGCAGTATCTTATGCGAATCGCGAGATCATGCGTACGGCTGATATCGTTATCGGCATGATCAAAGACTCCATCAGACTGTTTGAAACGAACGATCCGAAGGTGTTTGATTCCATCAAAGATCGCGACAACAAAGTCGACTTCCTTTACCGCGAAACAAAGATGTTCCTCTTGGACCACGCCAACAAATCCACAACGGTGGTTCACCAAAATATCATGAACATGATTATGTTTTTAAGTGACGCGGAAAGAGCCGCCGATGCAATTGACATCAACATCTTGGCATTAGCAATTAAGAAAAATGCCTTGAAGCTTGAGTTCTCTGATGAAGGTTGGGCTGAAATTCGCAGCATGCACGAACACGTCGTTAAAGTGGCCGCAATGGCCGTGAACGCTTATCAAAACCGTGAGCTCTGCGAAGAGGCCATCCAATTGAAACGTGATCTAGCGAAACTAGAAATCACTTTGCGTGAAAACCATATAAGCCGCTTAAATCGCGGTTTGCATACTTCAATCAATACCAGCTCAATTCACTTGGATTTGCTGAGCGAGTATCGCCGTATCGCGAGCCTTCTCTGCAACCACGCTTACAATCAAAGGACAAACTAGACTATGGTCAACGCTTGGAGCCCAATTGCTTTACTTTTCCTGTCCAACATTTTCATGACATTTGCTTGGTACGGCCACCTGAAAAGCCTGCGAGAAACGGCTCTTTGGGTTGCCGTCTTGGTAAGTTGGGGTATCGCGTTCTTTGAATATGCCCTGCAAGTTCCCGCCAACCGCATGGGTTATGGCCAATACACTCTTCCCCAGCTTAAAATCATGCAAGAGGTCATTACCATGGTGGTCTTTGCAGGCTTTTCGGTTCTCTATATGAAACAACCGCTGAAGCTTGATTTCCTTTGGGCAGGAGTATGCCTCTTGGGAGCGGTTTACTTCATTTTTAGATCCGCTTAAAATTCCATCTATCTTTTAGGTCTCATTTCAAGATAGAATATAAATATGAAATTCATCTTGATCCTTGAAGATGACGAACGAATCAAACAGGATCTATTCGAAACTCTCAGAAGTGTAGATCCAAAGCTTCATATTCGCTTTTTCCAAGACTTGGCCGCCTTTCACGAATTCCTTAAAGTCGCATTGACTGAGGGACCTAATGCCCTAGCGAAGGCTGGCACTCGTCACCCCCTAGATACCATGGAAGACATTACTCCTTCAAATACCCATGAACTGCGCTTAGTGATCGCTAAGAATGAATTCCTTGGCGTGCAGAACATGGGATTGATTCGTCGCGCCCGTGACTTCTTTGTACGTAAGAAAATGTGTTCGGATCGCGAGCCTACAGCCTTGATCCTCACTGCCTTTGATAGCCCTGACTTTGATATCAAACTTGCTGAAGAACGTATCATCAACAATGTGATCTTTAAGCCCTTTGATAAATTGATTCTAAAGCAGCATCTGGAATATGCACTCACCGGTCATCATCCAGTGACCGAGACTGCTGTGGCTTCGATCAAGATCAGCTCCACCATTGAAATGCTCAAAGAGGTGGAAATTAGCTCTCTGTCAGAGATTGGTTTTACGA
>JAGIAF010000191.1:0-4788 GCA_017745015.1 Bdellovibrio sp.
GTTTTCTTGCTCGCCCGCGATGATGTCTTTCAGATTCAATGGCGCTGGTTCAGACATAAACTCGTAAGTAGCGCCGGTTTTGATTGTCGCTAGGAATTGTGCAGGGGCTCCGATTGTGGCTTCCACCTCGCCCTTCCAGATTTTCTTTTCTTCGTTCATTACAATCAAACGCGCTGGAGTAGGTGATTTAGTATAGTCCAATGTGATTTTTTGATCTGCGATTTCTACGCCATAGCTTTGTGTACAGATAGAGGCGAAGCCCTTGTCTTTTTCAGAACGCAAACAGAAGCGAAAGTGATCCCCAGATTTCCATTGGGGAATATTCTTGCCTTTCCAGTCAGTGAATTTCCAATCACCGGAATTATCAACTTTGATTTTCCAAAGCTCTTTGCCATAAGTATCAATGATCGAAAGATCACCGCCATCAACTAAGTGCTTGTCCCACGAAACTTGCAAAGCTCCGGTCTCGATGATTTGCACTTTCAATGAATCATTATTGAAAACGGAGTCCGCGATAACTAGCGAGAATCCTTTGCCAGCGCGGAGATCGTAGATAATTTTCGGAGATTTTACTTTTACTTCAGAATCATCAACCGCGAAGAAAACAGGGTGAGAGAAGTCTTTGTATTTATCATCGTTTTCTTTTTCGTCTTTTGACTGTGCATTCGAATGGAGTCCGACCACTGATAGCGTCAGCGCAAGCAAGTAAACTGCAATCTTCATGAAACGTCCCTGTGTTAAAATTCAGTTTTGCGTATTAACAGTATGGGACTTCTCTACTTTTTAAAGCAAGCCAGAGGAGAAGAACGAGACAAGCGGCGAGTCTATTGCAGTTGAGTGTATGATTCTGAGATTAAAATTTACGAATAAGACCCACAACAATTCCACGGATCTCAACCTGTTCAGGTGAGTACCACATAGATTTCATTGAGGAGTTAGAAGGACGCAGCTCAACTTGTTTCTCTGTTGTGCTGCTATCCGGACGAGCACGCACATAAATACGTTTCACAGTGGCTTCATTGTCTACGGTTGCCACTACGATGTCGCCATTGCCTGCTGCTTTTTGTTCTTGAACGAGAATGATGTCTTCATCAAAGATTCCATCTTCAATCATGGAGTCACCTTGAACTTTCAAAGCGAATGATTTGGAAGGATTGCGCACCATAGACGGTGGCACATCAACGAATTCATCATGTTTAAATGCTTCAATAGGTTGTCCCGCAGCCACTTTCCCAAGAAGGGGAAGGGACAGGATCTCGTCACGAGCCTGGAGGAGCTGAGTGCGATGAGATCCCGTCGTCGTCGAGACTTTTGCTTGCAAGTGCTCTTGAACAGCAGACGCTGAGTGAAGCACTTGGATGGCTCTCTTCTGGTTAACTGGGTTTGTGATATAACCCTTCGTCGTCAATTGCTTCAGATAATTCTGAACCGAATTGAACGATGCGAGACCGAAGTGATCCTTAATTTCTTGATATGACGGAGAAATACCTGAACTTAAGATGTGTGCCTCGATGTACTCGAGAACAGATTTTTCTTTAGGTGTCAGTGGTGGGAGGGGCAATTTCTTTGTCATAACTTACATATGAACTTACAGTGTAAAAAATATGTAAGTCAAAAAGAAAATGGTCTAGTTTTTCTGATTGGGCGGCGCAAAAAAAAGAAAATCATAGAGCAACCTCGATGCACTCAAGGCAGGTCTATGATTCGCTTCGTTATTTGGATGATTCGTTCAAGGAAAGCTAGTGACTACTCATTACGAGGGCACTCTTTTTTAGCTTCGTCACACAATGGTTTTACCTCTGCAATCACGGGTTTAGCTTCTGAAGCTACCTGACGTGTTACGGCCACAGGTGGTGTGGTATTTTTAGCATGGCTGATTGGAGCCATCGAGCAGTTCTGGTAAAACAGTATCACGACGGGATTGATTACCAACATCGCGACGAAACTAAAACCACCTTTATTGACCATACCAACCTCCTAAGTTCCTACATGGGTGCTAAATGTCACACCCAATTACTTACGGACGAAAGACTGCCAGACTTTAGTCATTTTATAGCGATTCTCACCTTGATTCAAAAAAAGGCATTTTCTCATCTTGAGAGATTTCAAAGACATGGGATAATAGAAAGACATGAACAAGCCACTCCGTTACCTAATCGCAAGTTTACTATGTGCCGTCACAGCGAATGTCGCTCGTGCTGAAGTGACTAATCTTCAGCAGACCTGTGTCGACGACCTTAAAAAGTTTCCGGGTGCGTGGGATGACAAACTTTTGATGAAGGCCTGCCAGAAGGCCATTATGGATGTTCAATGTGTCAGCGTCGAAGGTCGTCCTATTTATCACTACGAAAAGCTTTCGCCGTCTCCTGGAGCAAAAAAGATTTTAGTGTTCTCTTTGATTCATGGAGATGAAACACCGGCGGGAACTGTCGGCCGTTATTGGATGGAGCGCTTGGAAAATATCGATCCACGCAATTCATGGCGTGTGATTCCCGTATTGAATCCTGACGGCGTCGTTTACAAAACTCGTACGAACGCGAACAAGATCGACGTGAACCGTAACTTCCCAACAAAAGATTGGGATGCGGGTGCACTGACTGCTTGGCGAAGATCGACGCACGAAAATCCGCGTCGCTTCCCAGGTAAAGAAGCGGGCAGCGAGCCAGAAACAAAATGTGCTCTTCACCATATCGAAGACTTCAAACCTGACTTCATCGTGTCTGTGCACACGCCACTGAAAGTTTTGGATTTCGATGGACCGAAATTCTCTCCGCCACCAAAGTTCGACTATCTTCCTTGGAAGAGCTTAGGTAATTACCCTGGAAGTCTTGGTCGCTACATGTGGATGGAAAGAAATACTCCAGTACTGACAATGGAGTTGAAAGAAAATCTTCCCCCGAACTTGGCGCCATTTAATCAGCTCCAAGATATCATCGGGACTCTTGTGAAGTTGGACACGGACAGAAAAACCGCTCACCCCACTTCATCCGCAAGCTCCGGCAGCAAGTATCTGCCGCTGGCTTTGGATATCGGTAAATAAAGATATCAATAATAGAAAGCCGGAGTTTTTACTCCGGCCTGGTTGCACATTCTAAATTTCAAAAAGAAAAAGCCGAAGTCTTCGAACTGAGTTCGGCACCAATAAGCGGAAATTAGAAGGAAAACAGCTTCTTCAAATCCTTATCCACTTCTTCCGTGATATTCACTTTCAGTGCTCCGAGATTTTCTTGAAGCTGCTCAATACTCGTCGCACCCAGAATCACACTCGTCATTCCCGGTTGGGTTGCTAACCACGCTAAGGCCAATTGCCCGCGAGTGCATTCCATTGCGTCGGCGATTTTCTTCATCTCGCGCACGCGATGGACGTTTTCGTCGGTGTAGAGTGTTTCTTTTAGATAATCGATTTTAGAGAGACGTCCATCGTGAATGCCGTCGTCATATTTGCCGGTCAATAAACCCGACGCCAGCGGAGACCACGTCACCAAACCCATGCCATGAAACGAAGCCTTCGGTTGAACATCACGTTCAAATTTTTCGCGCGCGATGAGGTTGTACTGCGGCTGCTCCACTTGCGGTTTGTAGTAGCCACCTTTTTCGCAAATATCCATGGCCTCTTGAATTTGATCGGCGGTCCACTCGCTGGTGCCCCAATACAAAATCTTTCCGTGATGAATCAGGTCATCCATGATGCGAATAGTTTCTTCCACCGGAGTGTCGGGATCATAGCGATGGCAGAAATAGATATCGAGATATTCAGTGCCGATTCGTTGCAAACTGCGATTTACAGATTCCAGTATGTGTTTGCGCGAAAGGCCTTTGTCGTTGATGTCTTCACTCATCGGCCAAAAAACTTTGGAAGAGATCACCAACTCATGGCGCGGCAGTTCTTTAAGAGCGCCACCCATCATGCGTTCGGCGTCGCCTTTAGCGTAAACGTCAGCGATGTCGAAGAAATTGATTCCAGATTCGTAGGCCAAATGCAGAATGCTGCGAATGGAAGTGAAGTCTTTGACAGAGCCCCCGAAGGTTGTCCAACCGCCCAGAGAGAATGTGCTTAGCTTAAGTCCGCAACGGCCCATGTTGCGATAAGACATGTTTGCATTGAACATAGGAACTCCTTTGATAGGGATTTTCCCTCTCAAAGGAGTGCATGTAAAGCTTAGTGCAAGGAAGGATGTTGTAAGTAATGGTTGATCTCAACCAGACGATCTTGTTGGCTGATCATCGAGTCGTGGATTTCCATCAACTTTGCCATCAAGTTGTCTTTTGCCATTTTGATCGCGATAAAAATATCTTCATGCACGCCTTCGGCTTCAACTTTGGCATCGGCCTCGTTGAGCACGATAGCAATTCGATACAGTTTGCTGAGATCGCGGCGAGTAAACTCTTTGCCTTCTGCTTCATATTGAAGCGCGAGTTTTTTCGGGTTCCGAGCAACCACGGTGACCACGGTTTGCGGGGTCACGAAGTCTTCAAACTCAGCGATTTGCTGGTAGATAAAAGACTTAACCTCTGGGTTTTCCTCGATAAGTTGTATGGTGGGGTTTTGAAGGTTCGTCATAGGCGGCCTCCTTTTCCTCTTCTCTTAGTTTAACAATGGGATCGAATTTTGTCTGGTCAAGATGGCCTCGGCATGAAAAATAATTTGAAAACCAATAGGATTGCATTAGAATCGCCGACCTAGACCATGGTAGTGTGTCAATCTGAGATGGAAACTAAATTGGAAAAAACTTCTGAAAATAAAAAAGAACTGAAGCTTCATCCTTCTTGGACAGCGAAGCTGGGTCC
>JAGIAF010000191.1:4798-6492 GCA_017745015.1 Bdellovibrio sp.
TATCCTCGTGGTGAAGAGTATTTTGCCGCCTTGAATTTAACTCCGCTGGACAAAGTAAAAGTCGTCATTGTAGGGCAAGATCCTTATCACGGTCCAGGCCAAGCTCACGGTCTTTGTTTTTCTGTTCGTGACGGTATTCGTTTTCCCCCATCCCTTTTAAATATTTTTAAAGAACTCAAATCTGATCTGGGAATTGAAATCCCCAAAAGCGGTATGTTGACGAAGTGGGCTGAGCAAGGCGTGCTTTTGTTAAATGCTGTCTTAACGGTTGAAGACGGCAAAGCGGCGGCTCACCAAGGCAAAGGCTGGGAAGAGTTCACTGACAAAATCATCCACGTTCTGAATGAAGAAAAAGAGAATGTCGTGTTCATTCTTTGGGGCTCCTATGCTCAGAAGAAAGCGGCCTTCGTAGACCGTAATCGGCACTTTGTGATCGAGTCGGTGCATCCGTCTCCACTGTCGGCGCATCGAGGTTTCTTTGGTACCAAACCATTCTCAAGAACGAACGCTTATCTGAAATCCAAAGGTATAAAAGAAATCGATTGGAGCCTATGAGGCTGCGCTGAGACGTGCTTTGGGGTGCATTTGATAAGTGAGGCAATTCCGGTAAGCTATTTGTAGTGCTAATGCTCGAGCAAGGAGTGGACTATGAAAAGGCTTATGTCTGGTGTGCTGGTGATGGCCTCATTCGCATGGGCCCCGACAGTGGAGGCTGGTTATTCAATCCGCGTGATCGCCAGTGAGGACTCCAACTATATCACGGACAGCGTTCGACAGGTCCGTTCCAGTGGTGAAGGGGTTCAGGTCGTCTTCGCTCACAATCAAAAGAGTTATCAACTCAAAAAGGACTCCAAAAAGTTTGCCGACTTTAAGAAAAAGCTTGAGTCTAGTCAGTCTTCAAAACGAGATGTGACTGTGACGCTTGATGCGGCAGGGCTCAATATTCTTGATGTAAAATAGGCCAGCTTATAAACTGGTCTCCTTCAATGAGGAGACCGTTTTATGAAATCTATCTTGGCCGCTTTGATCGCACTTTCTGCATTCCAACCTGCTTTTGCTACAACATCTGAAGAAGTGAAGCAAAAAACTGCTGACGCAACTTCTGCAGCGGTAAATTACACTAAAGAACAAAAAGACCAATTCCAAAAAGACATGAGCGCAAAGCTTGATAATTTGGGTAAAGAAATCGACGAAATGAAAAAAGCGGCGGCTGATAAAACAGGCGAAGCAAAAAAAGAAATGGACGCGCAAATTGCTAGCTTGGAGAAAAAACAAGAGAGCATGAAGCAAGATCTAGCGAAACTTCAAAAAAGCTCGGGTAAAGCCTGGGGGCACATGAAGTCGGGTATGAGCAAAGCTTGGGATTCTTTGTCTGATTCCTATGCAAAAGCGAAAGCTGAATACGTAGAGAACAAGTAGTCGTGAAATCTCAAAGCACTCTTTCATTTGTAACGGAACTTCCTAAGGTGGCAAGCCTTGGGGATGAGTTGTTATTGATCTATGATGAGATCTTGGCGAAGAAATCGTCGAAGTTCAAAAAGTGGATGCAACAAATTCCATTGAAATATTCCGTCACAGCGGGAGAGTCGCTTAAAGACGTCGATCAATTTCCTCGTCACATCAAAGCCATCACGAAAATCTGTGAAAACGCGTCCGCTCGTAAGTTGACGATTGTTGTTGCCGGTGGTGGCAGT
>JAGIAF010000192.1 GCA_017745015.1 Bdellovibrio sp.
CACCATTCCTCCTCTACACGGATATATCTTGGTAGCAGAAGACAATCGCGTGAATCAAAAAGTTGTCAGTGAAATGCTCAGCTTAATGGGCTGCACTTGCCATATTGTTGAAAATGGCAAAGAAGCCATCGAAGCTCTTAAGAGAGAAGATTTCGACTTGATTTTAATGGATGCGCAAATGCCCGTCATGGATGGCTATGAGGCCACGCGCTTGATCCGACGCGGAGATGCCGGCTCGGCGAACAAAATCATTCCGATCTTGGCCACCACGGCAAATGCTATTAAAGGCGATATCGAAGCCTGCCTCGAAGCGGGGATGAATGATTATATCAGTAAGCCCATTGCCTATAATGATCTCGCAATCAAGATCGAAAAATGGATGGCCCGCGGGCAAAATGTCATCGACGACACCAATCTGCAAAAGCTGCGGGAACAGGGAGAGAAATCAGGAAAAGAATTTATCTCAGAATTGGTGGAGATTTTCAAACAAGACGCCCCAGAAGCTGTGGCCGTTATGCGCAGCAATTTGAACGCCAAACTCATTAAGGAAATTCCACCCATTGCCCATAATTTGAAGACTTCAGCTGGAATTCTGGGGGCCCTTCGTTTGAAGGAACTTGCCGAACGTATCGAGCGCTCGAAGATGGACTCTGTCACGGAACAGCAGCTCGCGCTTTTGATAGATTCCCTTGATAACGAGTTGAGACTTGTCCTTGAGCACTTGGACAATCAGTTGAAAAAAGATGCTCCTCGAAGGTCCTCTCCGGACGCACAGTTATAATCGTTCATTATCAAATTTAAATTTTACCTCCAGGCTCCCAGCTACTAGCATGGCATGACTAAGGAGCTTTCATGTCAAACTCTCAAGATTCGGAACTGAAGAGATCGTTAGGATTAACGCCGTCTATCTCCCTGGTTATTGGCACCATCATCGGCACGGGAGTCTTTTTAAAAGCGGCGATCATGTCCCAATATTTAGGAAACTCCACCTGGGTTCTGATTGCTTGGGTTGTGGCGGGATTATTATCTTTAGCTGGAGCTCTGACTTATGCGGAGATTGGCATTCTGTTCCCCCGCGCTGGCGGTGAATACGTTTATCTGAAAGAAGGCTTTGGAGAGATGCCTGCCTTCCTTTATGGGTGGCAAAGATTTTGGGTGAGTGCTCCAGGAACAATCGCAGCCTATGCGGTGGGAACAGCTACTTTCGCAGCTCCATTATTTAAGTTGGACTTTTTAGGAGGGCAAAAAGGTTTCGCCATCATCCTGATCTTCCTCTTTTCATTTTTGAATTGCCTCAATGTGCGCTTCGGGGGACGCCTGCAAAGTCTGATGACCGCCGTCAAGGTTTTGATGATTCTTTTTATCGTCGGTGGTGTCTTGTTCATTGCACCCGGCAACTCCATGAGCCACATCACTGACAGCGGATCTGCCTTCCCGGGATTCAGCGCCTTTGGGGCCGCTTTGCTTGCTGCACTCTGGGCTTATGATGGTTGGAATAATATGCCCATGGTGGCAGGAGAAATTAAAAATCCTCAAAAGAACATTCCGCTAGCTTTAGGCGTGGGAGTTTTATTTATTCTTTTGATCTATTGCTTAATTCACTTCTGCTATTTCTATGCATTGCCTTTTGAAGATGTCTTTAATGCCAATTCTAAAGTTCATCCAAATGCTCTGCCGGTAGCAGCTAAAGTGGCCGAGAGCTTTATGGGGAACTCCGGTGTTTGGTTCTTGGGACTGGCAATGATGTTTTCAGCGATTGGTGCGATGAATGGTTCGATTCTAACCAACGCTCGCGTACCTTTTGCGATGGCACGCGACGGTTTGTTCCTCCCAGCTCTTGCTAAACTGCATCCCAGAACAGAGGCTCCATATATGGCGGTCTTGGTACAAGCGGTGCTTTCGGCCATCTTGGCCTTGTCAGGAACCTTCGATCAATTGACGGACTATGTGGTCTTTGCGTCGTGGATTTTCTATGCGCTGGTGACGGCATCGGTCTTTAAGTTCAGAAAAACTCACGCGGAGCATGAACGCGCTTACAAAGCCTGGGGTTATCCTGTTGTACCCGTGGTGTTCTTGGTACTCGCGGTGTTGTTATTAATTAATACTCTTTGGACTAGCCCCCAAGAATCTCTGTGGGGACTTTGTATCATTCTTTTGGGAGCGCCGGTTTACTATTGGCAGCGCAAGCTAGCTCGCGCCTGAATCGTTGTCTTCTTTGTTGCGCATGTGATCGGCCAAATTTAAAAGTGAATGAAGAAGTTCACTGCGCAACGGCTCTTCAATTTTCAAATCATCAAAGGCATGCACCATACAGAGCATCCACTGGTCGCGTTCTGATTTTCCAATAGCAAAGGGGAAGTGGCGCATTCTTAAGCGCGGATGACCGAAGCGTTCTTGAAACAATTGCGGTCCCCCCAACCAGCCCGATAAAAACATAAAGAGCTTCTCATCTGAGCCGCGCAAATTTTCAGGATGCATATCACGGATGCCCTTCGCTTCAGGCATCGTGTCCATGATCTCATAGAATCTGGAAGTGAGTTTACGAAGGACGGCCTCGCCGCCCAAGAGTTCATAAGGAGTTTTTTGTTGGTCAGTCACGGAAGATCACCTAACTATTTACAAAGAGCATAGCTCTCGATGACGTCTTGAATTTTCAAGTAGCCTTGCTGTCTACCATCGTTTTTGATCACTTGCCAATATGGATCTGCGGCAAAAAGCCCCGCACCACTGCCAATTTGATCATTCAACATCATCATCGCACAGCGAATACTGTAAGAACCACTTTGTGTCCTAAGTTTATCCTCGCGAGGAGTTTGAGCCAAGTGGCCGCAAGTCTCCGCTTGAATCTTTTTATCTAACTGCATAAGACCCGACAGTATGCCGTTAGGACCTTGTTGAAGGGGGGGCTGCTCATCACAAGAGGCCTCATAGAAGCCCATGGCCGCCATGACGGTCACCCAAAGGCCTTCTTTACCTTCTTGATCCATTTGCTCATAACCACGGCAAATCGCCTTAAGATCCTGAGCTCCACGCATCAGCTCTGGGGTGCGACCCGAGCGCAGTTCTTCCACGACGGTCGCTCCCCATTCACCATAGGAAGATCCATCAGAAAATTTACTGCAAGTGTTACCGAACTGCTTGGAGTCTCTGGGATGTGAGTTCATCGCATCGAATACCATTTGTGGGATATTGCCACGGGAAACCGTGTTGCGAATTTCGCGGGCGTCGCTATCGACATTGCTTCTTAAAAGCGTCGAAGACGTTGAGCAGGAAATACAGTTCTGTGCTTCCGACTCGGCATGAGCCTGACCCATAAATACCAAAGATGCCAAAATTGTGAGTGAAGCTAATAGTTTCATACAAACCTCTCGTCACTTTGCAATTCACTGTTGGTGCCAGGCTGAAATGTAAACTACCGCGATTACGGAATCTCAAAATGTCTATTGGAGCCAAGAGTGACGTAAACTGTTCGACACCGAAAAATGGGCGTCTCAAAGCGATACACCGTTTTACCCCGCGCATCATGCTCGCAAGTTCCTCTTTTCAGTGGCAAAAGGACACCAAAGTAATTGGCACTGCCGTTGCTTTATTAGCTTTTCGCTTACGAAGGAGCACCACAATGAAACCACTCTTCATCTTGTTATCACTGAGCTTCGCGCTCGCAACTCTCCCCGCTCACGCACAAGTCCGTTGCAGTGCCAGAGACAAAGGCTGGGAAGAACATTGGGGCGGTCACGAAGACTGCAACTCGTGCATGAAAAAGCACGGCGAATGCGTTGAGTCTTGTTCGTTGAATTACGTCACTTGCGAAGCTCGTGGTGTGGATTATCTTGGCAACGCTATTTCTGTCAAAGGTGCTGGCAACGAGCGCTATGAAGCGGAAAGCAATGCGGTTCGTCTGTGCCAAAGAAATTTCCAAAACTGCTCTGTAGTCAACTGCACTTCTGAAGCAGAAAACGTCTCATCACGTCGCTGCCCTAAGCCTGAAGCGCCGCCGGCTCCAACGCCTGCACCCGCACCGAATCCAACGCCTGCACCAAATCCAAATCCTGGCAATGGCGGACCTGGTCACGGTGGTCCTCGTCCCGGCCCTGGTAAACCAGGCGGTCCCGGTCCTCACAACGCTGTAGAAAACTCTGAAAGGAACTAAGCATGAACTACCCAATTAGAAACTTCAGCCTCTTTGCCTCTAGTATCCTTTTGATGAACATCGCGCTTGCAAAACCAATGACAGTGAAAGACTGGAGTTTGGACGATACAGGAGCGGTGTGTGTGGCCTCCACAACTCGCACTTTAAATGGTCAAGCTTATCGTTTGGAATTGAGCTTCGATAAATCGGGCCTTTATCCCGTTGAAGCTTGGGTCCGCGAGATCCCAAGCACAACAACTACGCAAGCTTTTCGCATTCAAACCGAAGTGAAACCGATTCAAACCTTCCCTCTGACTCAAATTCAAGATGCAACAGGTGCGGTGTCTTTCTGGCAAGTACCAACTGACACGGAAGCGTTGCTTTCTTACATCAAACGCCAAACACGTTTGATGGCGATGGCTATCACTCCAAACGGAGCAGCTCTGCCGACATCTAAGTCCGTGGACTTCTCTCTTCGTGGATCAAGCGATATCGTTGAGGCGTTGAGCACTCAATGTAACAAAGGTAAATCCCTGGTTCAGACGAACTTTGAAAAAAGCTTCGTTCCTGTTCAAGTGGGCCAAATGGATCCATTGAAGTTCGATGCGTTGAAATCTGGGGAACTTCGCCGTCTGTATCTTGATGCCGTAAAAACCAATGCGGAAAAAGCGGCTTTACAATCCCAGCTGACAGCTTTGAATACGCAGTACGCTAAAATGATTCAAGAACTTGCCGCTGCGAACGGCAGTCTGGATCAAATGACGAAAACTCAGTTGGTTAATTTGCAAAATCAAAAGACTTCTCTGACAAATCAGATTGCGTCTTTAGATCAACAATTGTTGCAGCAACAAACTGCGATCACGGCTAAAGAGGCCTCAGTATCACAAGCCAACGCGGTTTATGACCAAGCTTGGGGTGTTCTGGCTCCTTACGAAACAGAACACAAGCGTTTGAGTGATTTGGCTGATGCCGCGAAAAGAAACTTGAGCTCAAGCCAGTCTCGGCTTGCGGACATCGATCAAAATATCCGTGCAAAAACAGCGGCGATCGATAACAGCCAAAGCGAAGTGAGTTCATTACAAAGTCAGATTTCTCAAGCAGATTCGGCCGTGCAACGTGCCCGCTATGATGTGGATCAAACGAGCTATATTTATCAACGCTTTGACGCCTACCGCGAGCGTGATGAGCGCATCGGCTGGCATCCAATCACAAGATATTGCCGTGAAAACCGCACAGATGTCTGCAACAACTTGATGTACAAAGTTTCTAGCTTTGCGGATCAGGAAGTTTCGAACATCCAAAATCGTCTCTCGGCGAACATCAACTGGGCTCAAAACAATTTGACGTCTCAAAACAACGTGCGCGCTCAACTTGATGCCAAGATTCGCAATCTGACTCAATTTGAAATCCCACGTTTGCGTGACCAGCTGTCTGACTTGCGCTCACAACGTCCCTCATTTGAAAATGCTGTGAACCAAGCACAGTCTGATGTGATCAACAAAAATGCAGCAGTAAGCTCCTACGATCAAAGCGTTGGTTATGCCGCTAAAAAAGCAGACGTAAATGCCAAAGCCTCAGTGGTGGTTGGCTTGCAAAATGACTTGAAAGCTTTGGAAGCGACTCAAGCCAATATACAAAAGGCTCGCACACAAACTGCGACGACCTTGGCTGCGACTGACAAAGGCATTCAGGATCTTTTAACGAAGATCCGCCAAACACAAGATCGCACCTCTGAGTTGAATAAGGCCCTTGAACCTTACTTCGCTTCAAAATCCCAAATTGAATCCAGCATCAATTTGACATTGCAAGCGATCCAAGCCAACAGGGACGCCTTCACTCAAAGTATCATTGCAAACTAGTATTCCAGCAAGAGAGCCCCAGGCCTTACTATTACCCACAATTCCAACGAATTGTGGGTTTTTAGTTTTGGGATTCTCCCTTTGAGCCGCTTTGCAGCAATAGTCTTGCGAATACAGAGTAAAAACTTTTAGAGCAACTTGCTGATGGCGGTGGGTCAGCTATCGGTTTTAGTCTAAAAAACTTTCTTGCCGATACTTGTGTTGATTATGTTGAGAGCAGAGAATCTGCAAGTTTTGCAGATCATTCGAGCCTCCAGCCCAAACTGCTTGCCTGTGATCTACTTGCAGAAAGCGAGTGCTTCCGCAGATCTTTCCCGTTGAGCGATCTTTGAACTGGCAACACTTGTCATGATTAAGAACAATCTTTTTAACTGAATTTCGAAGAGGTTTTCGACCGGGTTTAGCTGAGAACTGAGGTCGAACTTGAGCTTGAATTTTATTTTGAGTCTTCGCTTCATTGATATTCTGACGTTGTCCCCTTACTGTATTTGTCG
>JAGIAF010000193.1 GCA_017745015.1 Bdellovibrio sp.
CACTTCGACATCTTTTTCTACCCAGCTCATATCTTCGTTTTTATTGGCGCGACCTGCGCTTAATAAAAGCGTTTTGTTGATGTCGTAAATACGAACTTGCTCAAGTCCCTCAATTTGCTCCAGGCGCTCAGCAAAGTCGCGACCGCCTCGAGGAAGCAAGTCATTTAAATGCTCAAATTCGTTGCGATAGTTCTGTAAAATTTGACTCAAGAGTTTAGAAGCATGGGCGGAAGCCACTGAGTTGACATCCGTGATATAGTTTCGCTTGTCTTCTAGAAAGTTCTTAGTCGTGACAAACACAGTTCCCGCAACTGCCAGCAGTACAGCAAACAGAACCAAAGCGATAATTTTACTTCGAAGATGAACCAACATTATCGTGGCGTCCTTGTTAGAATCCATTTTTTAAAGATGGACTTCCCTTGGGGCGTTGTCATTTGAACGATGAAAAAGTTAAAGCCCATAGATAGTGGGACTTCGCAGGTAAAGCGTAAATTTTGATCCACCGGACAAGAACTGCCATTGAATGTCACTGTAGAACCGGCCGGAGTGACTGTACCCATTAACTTCACAATCTCGTCTGTCACGCGAGCTTTGTAGGCTGGCGATTCAATATTCAGATCTGGTTCGCCTTCCGCCACCGGCGTTGGCGTTGTCGTGGCCGTCGCAGTCGGTGTTACCGTTGGTGCTGGTGTTTCTTTGACGATAGCTGGCGTCACTTTGGGAGTCGGCGTTGTGCGAATGGCCTCTTTAATGACTTTGACCGTCTCGAGCCAATCCGTAGATTCGGTTTTATAGCCGAAATTTTCGGACACATTTTGCTTCATTGGAATTGAAATACTCTTGTCGGTCTTAAGTTCAATCGCACTGGCATTAGCAGTCGCTTTAACATCTTGCCCCTTGTCAGCTTGGGCAACAATGACTTCACCGGAACCAGATTTCAATTCCACATCGAGAGATTTCTTTTCTTGGATTTGAATTTTAACTTTGGCTTTTTGAGTTTTCTTGGCCGCGCGAACTTTAATCAGTGCCGACGATGTCAAAATCCACATCTCTCCCGACGTTTCCCCTTCCACTTTACCAGCACGCATAACCGCGCGGTCGACGGTTGGATTGTCTGTAGAGGCCTCATCGATGATCAGATAGGTATCTTCCTTCATTGCCACTTCACTGCCAGAGACATAACGAATCAAAGCCTGGGACTTACTCAAAGTGTGAACGGCATCTTGGCGATAAAATGGCAATTCAGGTTGGATATCATTCCAGCCCAACTCTTCGGCGCGACGATAGCTTACTTGATTTTTGTATGTCACAAGATTGGCTAACGCTGGCGGCATCGCTGCTGCAGTCGCCGTTGGAGAAGGTGTTGCCGAGGACAAAGCAGTTGGCGCGGCCGTCGGTGTACTAGCAGGTGGTGGAGATTTCTTTTCACAAGATGTCAGCAGCCCGAGCGAAAAAAATCCCAGACCTACAAAGATAAAGGAAACAGCTTTAAACATAAATTTAGTACTCCGATGTTTTTCATTATGCTAAATTTTAACAATGAGCACAATCCCAGCGAATGTATCAGGCGAAAGTCGAGAGTTAATTTTGATCGTGGATGACGAACTTCGCATCCGTGACAGTTTAAGTTTGGCCCTGAATAGTTTTGGTTACAGGACTATCGTGGCATCCAATGTTGATCAAGCAATCGATGCTGTTCGCAGAACCAACGTGGATTTGCTCCTGACCGATTTGAATATGCCTGGGGGGACTGGGCTTGATCTTCTCAATCAGGTAAAAAAAGAAGACCCTACTGTCTCCGTCGTCATGATGACCGCCTTTGGTAGTATTGAGACAGCTGTCAGTGCCATGAAAGAAGGCGCAGAAGATTACCTTCTCAAGCCCGTTGAACTGGACACTCTGGAAATCCTGGTCACTAAGATTTTAGAAAAGCGTCACCTACGTAAAGAGAATCAAAGATTGAGTGCCGAGAACCGAGCGTTAAAAGAAAACCTCGACGTTCGTTATCATTTGGCCAGCATGCTGGGGGCAAGCCCGCAAGTTCAAGAGCTGCAAAAAAGTATCAAACTGTACTTAAAGGTACGCACTCCCGTCCTGATATTAGGCGAACCCGGCAGTCAGTTAAGTGAGATTGCTCAGATTCTTCACTATAACAGCCCGTGGAGTTCAAACAGCTTAATCCAGTTCAACTGCTCGATGGTGCCTGGCGAATTTCACGAGCCGCAACTTTTTGGCAGCGAAGAGCGCATGGAATCAGGCGTGCGCATCCGCGGCACTTCCGGTTTGGTGGAAAAGGCTCACTTCGGAAGCATGATTCTATCTGACATTGATCATATCGAAAAACGCTGCCAGGGAATGCTCTCTCGTGTTTTCAATCAAAAGAAAACTCAACGCTCCGGCGGCACCCATTTTTATGAAGCTGATGTGCGCATCATTGGCACGGCCCATGAAAAAGAAATCGAAATGCGCGTTCGCAAGAATAAATTCCGCTGGGATCTTTGGGAGTTTATGAGTGACAACGTGATCGTCGTACCTCCCCTGCGCACTCGGAAAGAAGATTTGCCGATCTTGGTATTGGCGGAAGCCAAGCGTCTTGGAAACTTTTATGGCAAACAGATACAAAGCGTTCATCCACAAGTTATCGAAGAACTTTCAAAACGTTCCTTCCCTGGTAATTATCGTGAACTGGAAGCTTTGATTGAGACCGCAGTTCTGAGCAGTCAACAGCCGGTTCTTTCTTGGAATGATTTTAAAACAGTCAGTGAAAACTAAAAGAGGGAGTCTTTCGACTCCCTCTTTCTATTTTACCCCTCGTATTAGAACGTTGGAGTGTCTGTGATTTCAGCCATTGGCCAAGGGCAGCCTGCTGCGATGAAGGACACCGGAGCATCGTTTGCTGAGTATGGAACGATTCCTGTAAAGTTATCGATTCCATCGTTTTGACAAGCAGCACCTGACACGTCTTCAGTTCCATCCGCATACAAGCACATTGGATCCTGAGTTGGCACAGTCACACTGTTGTTCGCACCTTGCACACCTTGCAGATACACGTTACCTGAGATCGTGTTCGCATGAAGGATCGCTGCATAACCTGTCGTGCGAGAGTTCGGCCCCAAGGAACAGATCGAGTCACCAATCGCATTCGCATCACACACATTCTTCCCAGAGATCGCGATCTTCATTTGACCAGATAGTGGCGAGTATACTGCATCTACCTGAATACCTGAGTCGACGTTCGAGTTTTCAATGTGCGTGTCATACATCGTCGAGCGGAGGTGGTAGAATACTCCCGTACCATCCCATTCGATTTTTGAGTGACCCACTGTCGAGCAACCGCCGCAAGAAATCACCGTCAAGTTCGCTTTACCTGCTGTACCGAGTACAGGAGTATAGTGACCAAGCAAGAATCTCTCAAAACCATTACCCGTATTCGACCACACGATAATGTCGTAACTGAAGGCGTTCGCTGAGCCAAACAAAGTGGAATCACCTTGATGAGTACTGTTACGAACCAGGATCTTCAATTCCTGACAATCTTGAGCCGCTTGAAAACATCCTGCCATGGGTGACGCTTCCGTTAGGAAGATATGATGTTCACCTGGGCCTGTGATTTTCAAGGCATTGAAGACCGACAAGAATTTCTCTACGATCATCACTGCACCCGGATCCGGCTGACCTTGCGGGTTCAAGCTCGAATAGTCACGGTCGAATTTTGCCAACACTGCGCGAACCACACCACGATAGTTTTCTGCCTGTGGTGCTGCGGAGTACGCGGCGTTACTGATTACAGATGCGATACCAAGAACTACTAGTTTTCTAATTAAGTCTTTCATGACTACTTCACTCCTGCTGGTGTTACGAATTTAAGACTGTTTGGAAACACTTGATCTGTTGTGCTTCCCTCGTCCGTTGCTGCCGGTGCACATGCTGTGACCGACATCGCAATTGCGATTGCCAATATGCTGAGTACCTTCTTCATAAATCCTCCTTGGATATTTGATGAGCGATTCAAACTCGCTTCATGCTGTAGGAGTATTGCGAAGGCAAGGCCAAGCCATTTCGGTCGTAAGTATGCGATGGCACGTCGTAAATCCGCTGAAAAACCAGCACCTGCTGAATTCTTAGCAGGTAAAAACTCAGCACTGTCTCAATATGATTCCAAGTACCATAACAAGACAGCTCAGCTTTAAATTTAAGTTTATTTATACAGAGGAAATGTCGATCAGAAGCCATGCGAAGGTTTATTAGAAAACTACAGCAACTGATAGTAAACGTGGCCCTCCTAAGCATAACACTTTTAGCTGTAGTGACCGCCCTCATGCCAAATTTAAGCTTCTATGCAGTCGTACTCTGGGTTGGTTCTGCTATGACTTTCGCTTTCATTTTACTATTCTTTCCGAAACAAAGATTTTCAAAGAATAGATATAAGGACGCTCAAGGCTATATCATCGTTAAAGGGTCTAACGAATACGAGCATAGACACATTGCCAAGCTCACTTTGCATCGCAAATTGTTCCCGAATGAAGTCGTACATCACATCAACGGCATTAGATCTGACAACAGACTGATTAATCTGTGTGTGTTGGACCGACATCAGCACGAACTCATCCATGCATGGTTAGATTGGAAGAAAAAGAGAACCGGAAGATATCCGAGCTTTAAAGAACAGAAAAAAATGCTTGTGGAAAAGCACAATGGCATTCTGCTAGAAAATCATTCCAGTCGAAATTTTAAAAGATACAACTCGCCGCTGCGACATAAGTTTGTTATTAATAAGCCTAAGTTTAATTTGCAAGATGCAGAGACTAAAAAGAGAAATTCGATTTAAATGAAGATCCAATATTTCAAAACTCAATCAGAATTAAGACGCTGGCTAAAGAAGAATCACGACACAGTCACGGATCTCTGGATTGGATTTTATAAAAAGAATTCTGGGAAAACTGGAATCACTCCCGCTGAAGCGCTAGACGAAATGCTTTGTTTCGGTTGGATTGACGGCATCAGAAAGTCCGTTGACGAAACTTCTTACTGCAATCGCTACACTCCACGACGCGCCAAGAGTGTTTGGTCCAAGATAAATACCGAGCATGTGAAACGCCTTACCAAGGCTGGGCTTATGATGCCTGCCGGTTTCAAAGCCGTTGAAGATGCTAAAAAGGATGGACGATGGGAGAAAGCTTACAACTCGCCGAAGTCGATGGAAGTCCCTGCGGATTTTTTGAAAGAGTTGAATAAGAATAGAAAGGCCAAGGCTTTTTATAAAACTCTGAAGAAGGCCAATCTCTTTTCAATTTCATTCCGACTTCATAATGCAAAGAAGCCGGAAACTCGTGAAAAATTGAAAACTAGAATTATTGAAATGCTCGAGAACGGCGTTACGCCATTCCGATCAGCGAGCCTTGGCAGGAAGTGAAGCCACGTATGACTCCGGCAAGCCCGAAGCGCGTGCGCCTCGTACCAAAGCTTCCAAATAACGGTCACTCACAGGACCGTCAAGACTGCGGCGGTTGGGTGACGTTACAAAGGCCGTCGCTTCGAAATCTTGCCCATTAACTGTAACACGCAAAGTTGTTTCCACGGACATCCCGGTCACAACACCTTCTTTGTGTTGAATGATGGGCCATTCTTTCGCTGGAATCTCAAACAGTCTTCCAAAAACAGAAGAGCCTTCTTTTTCAGCTAATCCAGCGACACGTCCGCCCCACCAGCGCGATGGAAAGTCAAAAATCAAATCAACACCCTTGGCTTCAGCGACTTGGCCTTCAGGCAAAGTGAAGAACTGATAACTGTGCTCTTCCGCCCAAATTTCAAAAGCTTGGCGATCCAACACTCCCGAATACGCAAAATACAGTCTGCTTCCACCATCTTTAATTTGATCTCTTGCTTGCATCACTTTTCCATAATGGGCGTCCATACAGGTTCCTTAATCTCTTTACAATTATCAGCCCTACGATGACATAGCTGGCCGATTTTGACCAGCTCTGAGCTCAGAAATTGCCGAGAATTTATGTGTCAAAAAGTTCGACGAATATCTACGGCACACGTAAACTGCCTACACACTCAAGTGGTCTTCAGATCCTAATATAAGACCTCTGATCACTGGTACAGATTTCGCACTTAAGAACCTCTAAAGAAGGTCGCGGTGGAGCTGATCAAAAAACAATTACTGCTAATGATACTTATCGTAGGGGGATTAAGTTCTCCCCTTATGGGACATGCTGCACCCCAATCCACCCCTAAAGGTTTATTTGAAGAAGACAGTCTTTTAGAACTCGAAATTCAATCAGACTTCCCTTACCGATCTTACAAAGGCCACGAAGAAAAAGAAGAAAATTCTCCAGAGCTGTTCCCTGAGTATGAAGGAAAGATCTTTGTAAAGGGCCTTCCGGAATCCATTCCCGTTAAAATCAAAGCTCGGGGTATGTCTAAACTGTATTTATG
>JAGIAF010000194.1 GCA_017745015.1 Bdellovibrio sp.
ACAGGTTGAAAACTGGGTGCGCTTGATTGAGGCAGAATATGCCAAGAGTCTTGTTGATCTGAAACAATATATCGGCGAAAAAAGGGCCGCCTAAGTAAAGGAATACCTATGGCCAAAATTCTTATCGTCGATGATCAAAAAAGTATTCTCATCACTCTTGAAGCTCTTTTAAGTGCTGAGGGGCATAGCGTGGTGCAAGCAACGAATGCCATCGATGCCGCTCATCATTTGACTCAAGAACCCTTCGACATGGTTATTACTGATGCGATCATGCCCGGAGGCGGGGACGGCTATGCTTTGACTCGCACAATCCGGAAGCAACCTCAGTTCGCAAGGCTGCCGATTATTTTGCTCACAGGAAAACGCGAGAAGAGCGACGTTCAAAAAGGCATCGAGTCTGGAGCCAACGATTACATCGTCAAGCCCATCGATCCAGAGCTCTTAAACGCCAAGGTCCGCAATCTTTTGTCGTCGGGCTCTGCCAATGAGGCGGTGCACTTTTCCGAAGCGCCAGTATCGTATAAAGCTGAATGGGAAGTTAAAACAGATATCACATCTATCTCAGAGCTGGGTCTTACGATTCAGTCCACGATGCCCATGCCTCAAGGCAAAATTGTGCGGATCAAGAGTTCTGTTTTTACAGATATTGGGATTGATCCGTTGCCAGTCAGAGTTGATTCTTGCGAGGAGCTTGCGGGATCTGAAGGGCTCTTTAAGATTCAAGCCCATTTCGTCGGTTTGACGGAGCGCGAGTTGCAACCGCTACGTCTTTATATTCGCGCCAGAAAAAGTAAAGCTAGTTAATTGGTGCGAAGGGTGGCTGAGCCTGCAGTCAGAGTGCTGACCACCCTTCGTCTTTAGGTAAAAAAAACTATTGGCAGAACGGAAGCGACTTAACGATCGATTTGATGCTGGTCAGCTTGTTGTGCGAATTATTTGTTTTGATCACGGCCCAGTAGGCCCCGGAGCTCACTGCGATCATGCTTTTTCTTTTGATTTGGTCCGCCATGATTCCCACACCACAATGAAGATTGATGTAAGGATCAAGAATCGTTTTCTTTGGGCTCGTGGAGCTTAAGTTCTTATCTTTAGACCAATCGAACTTGCAGTATTTTGCCCACTGAATGTCTTGATAAGAAAGTTGCAAAAGGCCTTCGGAATAAACAGGCTTCTTTGTAATAGGATCCGTGCCCATTGTTGTTTCATGCATACGAGATGTTGGGCTCCAGCCGCTCTCATATTTTGACATTGCCGCAAATAATTGCGCCCATGCGTTGGCTTTTTGATTTTTGCTCAATGAAGAATACTTAGGGCAGAACTTGTACATATCGGTAGCACCGTTGATGAGGCTGCTCCAATCGTTCAAGATAATTTTTTGCAGGTAAGTCGACCAAGCTTTGCGCTCGGGATGGCTAGAGCTTTCCCAAGCGAGAGCTGACATCTTGTAAGTGCTTGCTTCCGAACCCACAGTGGAGTTCGAAGAGCCCGTAGAGCCTGTGTCCGTGTTATCAGTTACAGTACTCCCGGGTGACCCCGCAGTCTGGGGCATTCCTTTGCCGCCTTTATCGACAACAGCGTAAATCAAGCTGCCACCTTTAAGTGCATTAATCACCGTATCGCGATATTCCATTGTCACAGCTGGACAACCCCAAGAACGACCTTGGATCACACTTTGCTCGCTGACGTAACTTGCGCCGTGGATCACGATGGCACGAGAACGGGCATTGGAGTTCGTCGTTGAAAGTCCGTCCAGGCGAAGGGAAAGACCGTGGCTTCCACTGTAAGTCTCTGCTGTTTTGTAATAACCCAACGAGCTTTTGTTGGAACCCGGAGTGTTGCTGAATGACTCTGCATAACCGTTGTGGTCCGCATCGGAGTTTTTACCGTGAGCAACGTGAATGGCCCACACACTGCCTTTATTAAGGTCAATGATATAGAAACGTTTTTCTTTAGAACTTTGCGCGAAGTTAATCACGGAAATATAGTTCTGATTTTTGAAAGACGACTTGTTCTTTTCAAAGTAAAGAATGGCATTCGTCAAAGCTTCAGTTGGGACTACGCGCTCAGGATCCAAGTGGTCGTACTTTGCCAAGATCGCGGCGTCGGAACTTGTGTCTGTCGTCGCGTTGTTGGTCGTGCCGGAATCCACTGTCTGAGAAGTGTCTGTTGCAGGGTCCGTAGAAGGAAGTTCTACAGCTTGTTCGTTTTGAGGGTCATCCGGAAGTACCTTGTCCCCGTTACTTTGGGCGCAAGCGGTTAGTGCAATAAAAGTTGTGAGCATGATGCTAGAACGTACGGAGAATTTTGGTCGCTTTACAGCAATCGTCATTATTCCTCCATGTGGAATTTCATTCCATGTGCGTTAGCAAAGACTATCTGAGGAGGATTGCATTGCGGAAAAATACATTGCGGTGCTGATAAAAATACGACTTTGGTGCCTTGTATTTATGACTGAGGTCTGTTTGCAAATTCGAAGAAATTCTAATCTGAATTTATGAAAGCAATATTACTCATAATCATTTTATTTCTGGTGGGATGTAGGTCGGGGAATCCCGTGCTGGATGCCTTTTTTACGCAGATGTCGGTGACGAAGGTTGAAAGATATTTTGATCTCACTCCACAGCAGAAAAAAGAATTTCAAGAGAACGTAGAAAAAGATCTGCAGCGTCTTCGGCAGGAACGTCTGGATGATATTGCGCGCTCCCTTCGAGGGATTGACAAGAAAGTCGCGGCGGCAAAAAAGGACGATGAAGTTTTGGCTTACGCTTACACGACTATCCAAAAGCAATACAATGTTTCGTCGAGCTATTTAAAAACGTCAGCAACCAAACTCACCAAAAGTTTACGCGAAGATCAGTTCCAAACTTTTAAAGATAAAGTCGAAAAAGAAATTTCTGCAGATCGCAATACCTCTGTTGAAGACAAGAACGCAGACTTGCTGGCGCGGTATCGCAAGAGTTTCAAGTATTGGATCGGAGAGATGAGCCAGGAACAAAACCAATCACTGGATAAGTTCATCACCGTTCATCAGTTCCCTTGGAAAGAGAAGATCGACAATCGTCAGCAGATTTTGAATTCATTTATCGAGGCCCGCAAAGATTCGGTTAAATTGCGACGACTGACAGAACAATTTATGGTGGATTACGATTCTCTTCGCACTCCCGAATATGCCAAGGCGGTTGATCAGTATGAAACGCAATTTAAGAATTTTTTGAATAAGTTTTGGACAACTCTTTCTCCAGCACAGAAAAAACAAATGCATGTCAGTCTCATGGAGCAAGTTAATGAGTTGGAAAAACTAGCCAGATCCTCCTCGGGCCCTCTATAATAGAGCTCTTGGAGGATCTCGATGAAGTTCATCTTTGTTGCTGTTGCGATGTTGTTTCTTGTTGCCTGCTCGACGACCCCTAGTAAAACCACCACTTACACTTCTCCACCTGCAGTGGCAGGTCCTGATCAAGGAAATTCGCAAATTGACTATCAAGCCATTCAGCGTGCGTTGCATATGGAGCGTTCTTCGGAAGAACTCGGATACGCCGAAAAAAGTTTTAATACTTGTGAGATGGGCTATGGATATTCTCGCAACAAAGATTGTCGGAAGGCTTTCTTGGTCGTTTTGAATGTGCGTTTGATGTGCCGTGATTCCGAAGGCACGATTTCAACGGTTCTTACCGAGGCTGATGTCGCACCTATTGCCGGTCAAAATATTCGCTGGAACTTAAAGGCGACCAGCGGAACTTTCCAAACAGATGGCTTGGGTTATGGGCAGATTTTAACAATTTCACCGCGTTCTGAGCGTAAGGAACGGCTAAAATTGGCCGCTGGGAACGAGTTTCTTTATATGCGGGCAAACGAGATTACGAAGGTCATCACCCCAAAACCATGGTGTTCGCCATAACGCATGGCGTAAGTTGTGCTCAAAATGAGGATTTTAAGCCTTTTTTTGGTTTAGTGCTTCGCCTTTGCGAAATTTTGGTTTAGCTATAGTGATTAAACAAAGTCTCTCTTGAGTCGGGGCGTAGGGCCCATCTCCTCAATGTGGGCTCCCAATTGCCATTTTTGGAGGTAATATTATGGGTAAAAAAATCTACGTAGGAAATCTTTCTTACCAACTTGACGAACAATCTCTAGCAGACGCTTTTGCAGAGTTCGGTAACGTTGAATCAGCACGTATCGTAACTGATCGTGAAACTGGTCGCAGCAAAGGTTTCGCATTCGTTGAAATGTCAACTGATGACGAAGCAGCAACTGCAATCGCTAAATTGAACGGCGTTGAACTTTCTGGCCGTGCATTGAACGTTAGCGAAGCTAAACCAATGGCTCCTCGTGAAAACCGCGGTGGCGGTTTCGGTGGCGGTCGTGGCGGCGGTCGTGGCGGCTTCGGCGGCGGCAACCGTGGTGGCGGTTCTCGTTACTAATTCTTTCTCTTTTTGAAAGATTCAAAACCCTTAGTCTTAGGACTAAGGGTTTTTTTTTGTCTCGGGCTCCTGCCCTCGACCCCTTCGGGCGTGGCGCACAAAAATCCCATCCTGGGATTTTAGTGTCTGAGCCAGCTCTTTGTGTTCAAAGGCATCTTGTGTTTGGAACTTATGAGGTTCAGCATTAAAGGAGTGAGGTGTCTATGATGGATATCGAACCCCGAGTGCAGAAAGAAGCGCGACGTATTCGCGAGCAAGTTGTTTACGACGATGATGAGCACGAAGAAGTCGAAGGCATGACGGAGCGGCCCCATAAAACTCATGAATTGGAAGCGAGTCCGTTTCGAGTCTTCTTTGGGATTGTTGTGGGGGTCTTATTATCCGCCTTAGTAGTGGGTGGACTTGGCTGGCTCTTTTTTCTTTAAGAAGTTTGAAAAGGGGCGTATGAGATAGCCAATGGACTCTGCTCTCTCCGATTTTAAAAAGCTTATCTCCGCTCGGTTTCTTTTTACTTTAGCTGTGCAAATGCAAGGTGTAGTTGTTGGATGGCGAATCTACGAACTCACCAATGATCCTCTTTCTCTGGGCCTTGTCGGTCTTGCTGAAGCGATTCCGGCACTCAGTCTCGCCCTTTATGCCGGTTACATTGTTGATCGCAGTCGTCCTCTTAAAGTCTATCGCTGGGTTTTGGATTGCAGTTTGATTTCGGCGCTGATCCTTTTGGCGTCGGCTCACTTTCAAAAGGATTCAAATATTTCTATGCAGATTTTTGCGTTGTATTTGGCTTCGGTCTTTTCCGGAGTTGCGCGCGCATTCTCGCAACCCTCCATGTATGCGATTCTTCCGCATATGACGAAGCGTGAAGGTTTGTCCAAAGCCTTGGCGTGGATGAGTACTGCGATGCAAACCGCGCGAGTCACGGGGCCAGCTTTGGGTGGTGTGATTTTCGGCTTCTTGGGTTTGCAAGTTTCTTACAGTTTGATTTGTGTGTTCTTACTGGGTGCTTTGATTGCGACATATGGAATTCGTATTCATATTGAGGCTCCTGCGTCGACTGGTCAGCCGCGGGCGATCACTGACGAATTGAAATCTGGTTTGAAGTTTGTCTTTGGCCATCCGATTTTGTTGCCCGCTCTTTCGCTGGATATGATTTCGGTGTTGTTCGGTGGAGTGACAGCACTTCTTCCGATTTTTGCAAAAGAGATCTTGATGGTGGGACCGCGTGGATTGGGTGCGCTTCGTGCGGCTCCAGCAGTGGGGGCGACGATCATGGGCTTTATTTTGACTCGTGTAGAAATGCGCCACAATGCTGGCAAGTATTTGCTTTCGGCCGTAGCGGGATTTGGTTTTTCAATTTTAGTTTTTGCTGTCAGCCAAAATTTCTTCTTGTCGTTGTTCGCTCTGGGAATGAGTGGCGTGTTTGACAGTGTGAGTGTGGTGGTTCGCAGTACGGCCGTTCAGTTGGCATCACCTGATCATATGCGAGGTCGCATCTCTTCAGTGAATTCGATGTTCATCGGTTCTTCGAATGAAGTCGGGGAATTTGAATCTGGTGTCGCCGCAAAAGTTTTGGGAGTTGTTCCGGCTGCGATCTTTGGCGGTGTGATGTGTCTTTTGACGGTGGGCGTGATCGCGTGGAAGTCACCGACCTTGCGTAAGATGGATCTCAGCAAAGTTACACCGGGATAAACCGAGCATTCTGCACCTCAGCGGCAGCATAGAGTTGCAGACGACAATACAAGTTTTCTTTATAAGCTCTCAGAGCGATACTCACACGTGGACCTACTCCAGTAAAACCGGAGTGCAGAAAGGTTGGGTATGACGGATCTGATAGCAGCTCGCTCAACGATGGCATTTTCTTTGGGATTTCACATTATCTTTGCCGCAATCGGTATGATTATGCCGATCTTCATGGCCGTGGCGCACTTTCTTTATCTTCGACATAAAAGGCCTGAGGATTTGCAACTGACCAAGTTGTGGATGAAAGGTGTTGCGATTCTTTTTGCCGTCGGTGCGG
>JAGIAF010000195.1 GCA_017745015.1 Bdellovibrio sp.
ATAAAGATGTTTGTACATGAAGTGATGATAATAAAAAAGGGAGTCTTTGACTCCCTTTTTTTAACTACAATGTAGATTGAGAACTAGAAGTAACCTTCGTCGTCGCCCATGTCTTCTTCTTCATCGTCTTCGTCATCTTCGTCGTCATCAGAAGACTTCTCTTGCATGTCTTCTTCAGCGTCTTCGTCTTCCATATCTTCGAAAGAATCGTCGTCGCCTTCTTCAGACTCTTCAGCTTCGTCAGCCCATTCGTCTTCAGTTTCAACAGCTTCTTCTTCGATATCAACCATGCTGTCCATTTCAGCTTCGTCGTCGAAATCAGAAGTGATTTCAACCGGCGCTACTGCTGGCATTACAGTTTCTTTTTCAGCTTTTGCTTTCGCAGCTTTTGGAGCTGGTTTAGCAGCGGCTTTTTTAGCAGCAGGTTTTTTTGCCGCAGGCTTTTTAGCAGCTTTTTTGGGAGCCGCTTTTTTCGCCGTGGCTTTTTTAGGAGCTGCTTTTTTAACAGCTTTCTTTGCTACTTTTTTCGCAGCTTTCTTAGCAGGTTTGGCTGCTTTTTTTGCTGGTTTCGCAGCTTTTTTGGTTACTTTTTTTGCAGCAGCTTTTTTAGCAGGCTTCGCCGCTTTCTTAGCTACTTTCTTTGCAGGTTTTGCTTTTTTCTTTGCCATGGTGTGCTCCCTGAATATTCCTGGTTCAAAATTATGCCCTCTTAGACTAACGAGGTTTGCGAGAGCAGGCAAATCAAAACACAAACACAGAGAGATAGTCTGGCTAAGTGAACGAAGATGTAACTTAGAGCGAATCTTCATGGCGGCAGTGTTAGAAATGTCAGCGCGAAGTTGGGATCTTGTTAGGAAAGACCTTGAGGATCAAAAACTCTAGTGATGCCGACCGCATTCACCCAATATCTGTACGGAAGGCGGGGTGCGTAAAAATAAGGCAGAATTAGCTTCGGTGGGTTAAATAGCGAAATTCACGGGTAAAAACGAAAAAACCCGATGAGCGAACTCATCGGGCTTGAAGTTATCTGCTAACTTAACTCAATCCATTGAGTCGGGATTAACCGATCAATTTAAGAGCCAATTGGTTAGATTGGTTCGCTTGAGCCAAAGTAGAAGTACCTGCTTGCAACAAGATGTTGTTACGAGTCATCTCTGAAGATGCTTGAGCAACGTCTGTGTCACGGATACGGCTGTTTGCTGCTGACATGTTCTCTTGTGCAACACCCAAGTTATCAACTGTAGATGTTAGACGATTTTGAAGAGCACCAAGGTTCGCGCGAGTACCAGATACTGAAGTTTGTGCAGAATCTAGTTTCGCAAGAGCCTCTTGAGCACCTTCTTTAGAAGAGAAGTCAATACCACCAAGACCTAGAGCATCCAAAGTAGCTACGTTTTCGCCGGCTTTGAAAGAGATACGGTCTTCTTCAGCATTGTTACGGATACCAACTTGGAAATCGAATTCAGGTGAAGAACCATCCAACAATTTAGTTGTACCCCATGTTGTTACAGAAGCGATACGTTGAATTTCTGATTTCAACTGAGTCACCTCTTTATTCAACATGCCACGCTCTGTTTCGCCAACAGTATCAGACGCAGCTTGGATGCCCAACTCACGAAGACGAACTACGATGTTACCGATTTCGTTCAAGCCACCCTCAGCAGTTTGAACCATTGAGATACCATCGTTCGCATTACGTTGAGCTTGCGCAGCAGAGCGGATCTGAGCTTTGAAGCTTTCAGAGATCGCAAGACCTGCAGCATCGTCAGCAGCTTTATTGATACGGCTACCAGAAGCTAGTTTCGCCATAGAATCGTTGATTTGTCTTTGTGAACCAACCAAGTTTCTTTGAGCGTTCAATGCAGCGATATTAGTTGTTACTCTCATTCCCATTTTAAATTCCTCCGTTAATATTTATTTTTCATATTCAATACCTTCCTTGATTTGTTTTTTTAGCTTGGCAGAAACCTACTTCCTGCTTAGCTGAGCACTGACATCCGAGTCTGTGCTGAATTGGCCTTTGTAACCTTTTAAGAACCTATTGCTGTGCTGATATAGTTTGGGTTTTTCAACCTCTTGTTCCAGCGCACAGCTTTGAACAATCTGTTGTTCAATTTCATGTCATCCTTGAAGGCCCTCCTTTCGGTGTTAAGCAAGAGAGCGACCATCTCTCTTGACTCCTTCTGAGTGAATCTTTGATGTGATTAAGATCGGGATTTGAGGGGGAGTCTTGACAGGACGTCAGGCGGGATTTGTTTGTTTTAAACAATACTGGTCGAAGGACAGATCTTGAAATTACGACCTAAGTTTGTCCTGAATCAGGAAGATACAATACTTTTAGAGGAGAAAATGGGCGCTTTCCTAGACGGAAGCTCAGTCAATTTCTATGAAGCGACAAAAGGCCATATTGCCAGCTAGTTCATACTGATGTTCTTGAACCGCTTTTAGATGATGGTTGGGGTTATAGCCAATTGTGCAGAGTGTTTTGGACGAATCAAAGTGAGTACAGTCCTCGCATGAAAAGCGAGTGTCGTATTTCATGTAATCAGTGGGATCCACTGTATCTTTGTGAATGGAAGGGCGCAGGCGAGGCTGTGATTTGCCTTTAGATTTTGGATTAACGATACCTGGCATTTTTGTTTATTACCCTCTATTGACAATGCGAAAATAAGACTCATCCTTTATTGCAGATGGAGGTGCTATGAGCAACGATATTGAAAAAATGACGCGAAAAAGCCAAGAGGCGATGCAGGCTGCTGCTAAGCTGGCTGAACGTAAGTCAAACCCATCTGTGGAACCTGAACATCTCCTCCTGGAGCTGGTACAGCAAAGTGAAGGGATCATTCCACGTCTCCTTGATAAATTGAATGTTCCTCAAGCTGAGTTCTTGGGCGAGCTTCGTAAAAAAGTCGATCGTTTCCCAACCGTAACCGGTGGGGGGCAAAAGCAATTCGCAAGTCCACGCTTAGAGAAAATCTTTAAGGGGGCTGATGTCGAAGCGGCCGAATGGGGAGATGCTTATATTTCCACAGAGCACTTCTTTTTAGCGATGCTAAAAGGCGGTGACGCAGAACTGTCTGCGTTCTTTAAAAAGTTCAACGTGAATGCGGATAAAGTTAAGGCTGCATTGACGGAAATGCGCGGAAACCAAAAGGTGACTGACGACGATCCAGAGAACAAATACGAAATTTTGAAAAAGTACGGTCGTGATTTGACCGCTTTGGCGGCGGAAGGAAAGCTAGACCCGGTGGTGGGGCGTGACGAAGAAATTCGCCGCGTAATCCAAGTTCTGTCGCGCAGAACGAAGAACAATCCGGTTTTGATCGGTGAGCCCGGCGTTGGTAAAACAGCCATCGCTGAAGGCTTGGCATTGCGTATTTTGAAACACGACGTGCCCGATAATTTGATTGGTAAAAAATTGATGTCCTTGGATATGGGAGCTTTGATTGCGGGTGCAAAATACCGTGGTGAGTTTGAGGACCGTTTGAAAGCGGTCATCAAAGAAGTTACTGCCAGTGAAGGTCAGATCATTCTATTCATCGACGAACTACATACATTGGTCGGCGCGGGTAAAACCGAGGGCGCCATGGATGCGGGTCAGTTGTTAAAGCCAGCCCTCGCGCGTGGTGAATTACGCTGTATCGGTGCGACGACATTGGATGAGTATCGTAAATATATCGAAAAGGATGCGGCTCTTGAGCGTCGTTTCCAAACGGTGATGGTTGAAGAACCAAACGAAGAAGATGCGATTACAATCTTGCGTGGCCTCAAAGAAAAATATGAGGTGCACCATGGGATTCGCATTACAGACGCGGCTTTGGTGGCGGCTGTAAAGTTGTCTCGTCGTTACATCACGAACCGTTTCTTGCCCGACAAGGCTATCGATTTGATCGATGAGGCTGCAAGTAAGTTGGGAATTGAAACTCGCTCAGTTCCAGAAGAAGTCGACAAAATCGAGCGTGAGCTGATGCAGCTTCGTATTGAAAAAGAAGCTCTGAAAAAAGAAAAAGATGAAAGTGCCAAAGATCGCATTGCCGTGATCGAAAAGGAGATTTCTGAATTGAGCGCGAAGAATCAACTTCTTCGTGAGCAATGGGAGTTTGAAAAAGGCGGCATTACTCAGATTAAGAAACTTAAAGCCGATATCGAAGACCTGAAAGTCGCAGTCGCAAAAGCGGAGCGCGAGGGGGATCTTGGTAAGGCTGCGGAATTGAAGTACGGCAAACTTCCAGAGACTGAAAAGAAACTCAAGTCCATGGAAGATCGCAGTAAAGAGCAAAGCTCAACTGAAAGCCGTATGTTGAAAGAAGAAGTGGGTCCCGAAGACGTTGCCGAAGTCGTGGCGAAATGGACCGGTGTTCCTGTCAGCAAAATGCTTGAGAGCGAATCGCAAAAACTTTTGACCATGGAAGACGTGTTGAAAAAACGCGTTGTCGGTCAGGATCATGCTTTGACGGTGGTTTCGGATGCGATCCGCAGAGCTCGCGCTGAGATTTCTGATCCAAATCGTCCCATCGGAACATTTATGTTCTTGGGCCCAACCGGCGTCGGTAAGACTGAAACGGTTAAGGCTTTGGCGGAGTTCCTCTTTGACGATGAACAGGCGGTTGTTCGTATCGACATGAGTGAATATATGGAGAAACACGCGGTTTCTCGCTTGGTCGGTGCGCCTCCGGGATATGTGGGTTACGAAGAGGGCGGTCAGTTGACTGAAGCCGTTCGGCGTAGACCTTACAGTGTCGTGTTGCTTGACGAAGTAGAAAAGGCGCATCCGGATGTATTTAACATCTTGTTGCAAGTTCTCGATGATGGTCGCTTAACAGATGGTCAAGGTCGTACAGTCGATTTCAAAAACACCGTGCTGATAATGACTTCGAACGTCGGCTCTCAATCTATCCTCGATGCTTCAATGTCTGAAAAGGCGAAGCAAGAGGCGGTGACAGAGGCCTTACGTGATCACTTCCGTCCTGAGTTCTTGAATCGTATTGATGAAGTCGTGATCTTCAATTCTTTGGGACAAGATCAAATTGCTGGCATTGTGCAAGTTCAACTTGATTTGGTTGCGCAAAGATTGAAAGGCAAAAAGATTGGCATCGATTTCGACAAGAAGGCGATCGATTTCTTGGCGAAGAAAGGTTATGACCCGATTTATGGCGCACGTCCATTGAAGCGTGTGATTCAAACCGAGTTGTTGAATCCTTTGTCGAAGGAAATTATCTCCGGAAAGGTAAAAGCTGGAGATACTTTGACTGTGAAGTCAGACGGACAGCATTTGACATTCTAAAAAGTTGGCAGGGGTTTTGCTAATCCGGTGATAGGCAAGCATGGTGCTTGTCTATCACTTAGGAGATGTTATGGGAACCGACAAACACAATAGACCTCTATCTAACGACTCTAAAGAAAGATCAGGCAGATCAGATGATATGAGGAGAGAAGACACTTCTCGCTCATCAGGCGGCGGTCGCTCAAGTGAGAGCCAAAGATCTTCAAGCGAAAGATCTTCTTCTTCAAATGAAAGAAGAGATACAAACAGACGCTAAAGTTTAAAAGCGCTTCACAGAATGTGAAGTGAAAGGAATCGGGGCTTCCAAGAAATGGGAGCCCTTTCTTTTTGGAAATGATTCGAGACAAGTTGCCCCGGGAACTTTTCCCAAGGTGTGGGGCAAGTTGCCTCGTTCTTTGAGTTTCGTCACCGCTGGCCTTTGCCGACCATATTGATCACGAAGCTGATGACGGCGAGTACCAGGAAAACGATCAGGAGAATACGACCGATCTCCATCGACATCCCAGCGACACCATTGGCTCCGAGCACGAATGCTACCAGAGCGAGAATAAAGAATGCGATTGCAGCCCTTAGCATAATAACCTCCTCTGTCAGGCTTTACCCATTCTTCAAAGCAAGATAGGTGCCAGCTCGCACAAAGTTGGGTGTGAGATAACACTAGCGCGTAAGTTTGCGATAAAGAGTTTTACGATCAATACCAAGATCTTTTGCAGTTTTCTCTTTTGCGCCAAGATTGATTTCTAGAGCGTACTGAATGTACAACCGATTCATCTCTTCTAAGGGAAGAATGCGATTTTCGACAACTTTCTCCATCAGGAAATTTAAGGTGTCCTTCTTGGCTGTTTCTTTGGTGGCGTCATCAGAGTGCAAGAGATCCGAAAGTTCGATCATGCCGCCAGATGCGAGCACTACGGCTCTTTCAATTCGATTCTCTAATTCACGCACATTGCCGGGCCAGTGTTGAGTCACAAGATAGTCGTTTGCAGCGGTGGTAAGCCCATCAATAACTTTAGAATTTGCCGTAGAGTATTTCGTAACAAAGTGTTCAGCTAAGGGGAGAATGTCTTCCTTGCGCTCGCGCAAAGCGGGTACCGTGATGGAG